>JAPPGM010000105.1:0-3202 GCA_028874995.1 Gemmatimonadota bacterium
GGTGAGACGTTTTTCTCGCTCGCACTGTCTATTAGGGCGAGGGCACGATCCCAAGGGGGGGTCGCCCGAACCACGGAGTTGACCGGGTCGCGGCCGGCGCTCCAAGATCAAGGAGAGGCAAATGAACCGCATCACGATGAAACTGACGCCCATCGCAGCCGCCATGGCCATGGCCGTGCTGCTGACACCGTTCCAAGTAGAGGCAGCGGAAGTTCCGGCAGCTTCACTTGTCGCACCGAGCGCGATCAAAGCCGAAGCGGCTTACGCGCCCCTGGCTGCGGCGATCGCCCTCCCCGTCGAGGATTTCGAGATGCAGTGCACGGGGGACCATGTGAAGACGACCGTGGTCCTTGGGGGGACCACAACCATTACGGTGACCGTCATCACGGGACAGTGCACCGGCACGGCGAACGGCGAGGATTTCGAAGTCAACGCGGGAAAGACCAAGACCTTCACGATGGGGGCCAATTAGGTCATGGGTCGGCGGGATGGCTTGGTTCGGTCCCGGCAGGACGGTAGGGACGGCGCTGCCACCGGGGGTCGTCAACGCCATCCCGCCGACCGCCGGCTCGGTCGGTTGCGCGACTGCGGGGCCTTGTTGGGGCGGCTCCGAGTTGAACGCCGTAAGTCAGGTCGAACCGGAAGCCAAGCCGGGTGCTGTTTCGATGGCAACAGTGCCGAATTTGTTGCGACACTCGTGATCCTTCTCGGTGGGTTGCCCGGGACACCCCTCGCAGCGCAGGACCGCAGTCTTGTCGCGTGCGACCTTGACCGCGCCCCGCTCAGACTGGAAGTGCTCGCACACAATCCGGAGGTGTACCCGACACTTCTCGCACCTCCGTCTCGGATACCGGGCGGATGGTTGGTCTATGACCGATTTGAGCGACTGGTGATCGAGCTGGACGATGATCTCGACGAGGTTGCGCGCTGGGGCCGAGCCGGTCCTGGGCCGATGGAGTATTCGCAACCCGTTGCCGTTTGGGGGAACGGCGAGCAGGTCGTTGTCGTGGACCGGGGTTCCCCGTCGGTCGTCCTGTTCGGCAGTGATCCAAGCGAACGAGCTTTGCGGGTGCCGTTACCAATATGGGACGCGGCCTTCTTCCCGGCGGAAGATCGGCTGGTGCTCTCCGTCATGGGTGCGGGCCTTCACGAGACCACTCTGTTCGGTCGTGGCGAGATGCGGACGGCATGGACATATGCCGACCTGGGGATTGAGGTTCGGTCTGGAACCCCCGTGCCGTTCGGTGGCTCCCCACTAGTGCTACGTTCCAGCCCCACAGGAGGGTTGTACGCCGGGTCCCAGTGGGGCTCCAGAATATGGCATGTGGAGTCGGCCGGGCCGAGGCTGGTCTTGGAAAGATGTGTTCCCGAGGGCCTCCGCAACCAACACATCGCACCAGTCAGCCCGGGGTCCGCCCGCACTACGCTCCAGAACTTCCACATGCTGCCCGACGGTCGTATTCTGACCCACGGAGCACTCCCGGTGGAAGTGCCCGATACCGAACGCCGCTCTGTTGAGCTATATGGAGCGGACGGGACACGCCTTGCGGCGTGGTCGATACCGTTCATCTCTGCTGCATTCGATCCAACGAGCGTCAGCCGCCTGCTTGTGTGGTCTGAGGAGGTTGGGCTGCAACTCGTGACAGTCTCGGGTCCGGGGTATCCGTCGGGAGGGTCCCGGCGATGAGCCATACCCACTAAGATGATGGCGAAGCCGAGCGCTCGTTTCGGGGCATCCGCGCTTTCGCCCGGCGCGGAACAAGCCAACATCGTAGGCCGGGAGGGCGGGCAGTGGCCGACCTCCCGGCCACGAGGCCTACGGCGATTTGCCGCGTCTGTTCGCGGCTGCCTTGGGTCCGTTCTGGCGTACACTGCGGCCAGTCTCGGGATGGTTGGATGCGAAGCGGATTCGATGGAGATCAGCCACCCGACGCCGGACAATATTCCCGTCGGCGGCCCGGTGGTCGGGGCGTCGGAAGTCCCGGCAGGGCTTGCAGGGGCCAGACTGGCGGATTGGCTCGGCGCGCGAGATGCGCTCCGCCGATCCGAAGTGGTGGTCACCATCGGGAAACTGGGTGAGGCCGGCGATAACGACGAAGAGGTCTTCGGATGGGTTGCGGACGCCAAGTTCGACGCCGGTGGGAATGTCGTCATCCTGGATCGACTGGCGCGGCAAGTCACGGTGTTCGACCCGGTCGGACGTTTTCTGACCAAGTTCGGGCGGAGCGGCGAAGGACCCGGCGAATTCGGCGACGCCATCGCTCTCGCCATCTTGTCGGGCGGTCGCATAGCGGTGGCCGACAGCCGCCGCCACTTGGAGATCTTCGCGGAAAAGGACGGCGGGTACCTGTACGCCAGCCGACATCCATTTCCCGCCGACCTCTACATGCGCGAGGGTCTGTGCCAGGCTGGCGACCGCCTTTTCCTGTCGGTCTGGCACGGCGAGAGCAACGCGGTGGTCCACGAGGTGCCGCTACAGCCGGCCCATGCGGGAAGGACTTTCGGACAGGGCTACAAAGCTTCCTACGCGCTCGCGCGGCGACTCCTGTCCGACGGGCCGATCGGATGCGTGGGCGATCCGCCGCGGATTGTCCACGCGCTCAACGCGCTGCCCGTGCTGCGGGCCTACGACGCGGATGACGGTTCCGAGGCGTGGACGGCACGAGTCGCGGACTACGTGCAGGGGCAGATTGTCGAGGAACGCGCCACGGGCTCCATCGCCTACGGATCGGGACTCAAGGACTTGGCCGTGTCGGTGACGGGGGTTGGCGATGGGTACATCCTGTACCAAACCGTCCGGGGAGAAAAAGCCGTGCCGGAGGAGCTCGAAGTCCGCAGCTATCTGGTGGACGCAACCAGCGGCAACGGAGCGTTGATTTCCACCAGCCTGCCTATCGTGTCGGACGTCACCGACACCCACATCCTGGGGTATTGGGTCACTGGGATTCCAAGAGTGGAAGTCCGTAGGCTGGCACCCCGCAACAAGTGAAGGGGGAGTAGAATCATGAAGCGTGTCGGAACGCGATGGGCATGGCTGGCCGTAGCGGGCGGTGCGATGATCGGGCTGTTCGGGGTCTTTCCGAGGCCGGTGGAGGTGCGCTGGAGCGTCCCGCTGCTCGCGGAGGATCCGTATGTGCCAATGGCGCGACAAGACTCCGGTGATGAACTGGTGTTCGTCTTCATCGGTTCGTCGCGCTGCCGT
>JAPPGM010000105.1:3212-4632 GCA_028874995.1 Gemmatimonadota bacterium
GGGACACAGGGCAGTTCGCAACGAGCGGCTGTTGGTTCGTCGCCACGGGCTGTCTGGAATCAGGGAGTGGGTCGAGGGCGGATCTAGAATCCCGCAGTTTGAGGAGGTCGCGCCATGACCGGTCGAACACGAATCCCAGCACTGGTGGTCGGTGTGCTCGCTCTAGGGACCTTGCCTGCCGGTTGCGAATCGGAGGGACAGTCACCCGTTACCGGAGGCCGGCAGGTCGAACCGCTGGTGGACGCCGGTCCCATGTCCGTCCGGATCCACGAAGTGTGGCGCCGGGAGTTGGATGAGGAGGTTGACGCCCGCGGAGGAATGGCGGTTTGGGAGGACGGCACGATCTGGATCGGGAGCACGGAGAGGATCTGGGAGATGAGCCCGCAGGGGGAGTCCCTGCGGGCGGTCCCGGAACCCGCTGCGGCCACGGGCAGAGGTTACGCCCTCGCGTTGCTCGCAATGCCCGATCGTCGCAGCGTCGTGCTTGTGAGCCGAAGCGGCACCACGCTCTTTCCCCGAAAGGACGGGACCACAGGACTGTACTCGGCGATGTACCGGAATAGCGTGCCCGGCATCGCGGCTCTTCAGAACGACCAGTATGTGCTGAGCTATGGCCAGTATCCAGACGACTCTCACGTAGCGTTCGCGCTGCACCTGTACTCGCTCGATGGCCATCTGAAGAGCTGGCATCCCGCCTTTCCGGCAGACGACTGGGAGGTTGTGACGCAAATGACCGGAGGTCCGATCACAGCGACACCGGAGGGAGACCTCCTCTTGGCGGAAAAAGCGCCTCCTTTTCGGATCGTTCGCTATCCTGGCGGACGGGGCGACAGCGCGATGGTAGTCGTCGAGGACGAAACCATCGTCCCACGGGATGAGCTTGAAAGGGCGCTGCCGAACGGGAACATCGGGGTCCAATGGAACCGACCGGTCTTCATAGACCAAATGGGCGATGGGAACATCCTGACCGTCATCCGATACCACCAACCCCGGCGGCGTTCCCGACAGGGCCTTTGGGTTGTCGTGTCACCGAGGGGAGACGTATTGGCGAAGACCCGATTCTCCGACTACTATGAATTCGTCACCCCAACCGGAGCGGACGGCAGATACCTCGCATGGATTGACGACGCCATTGTCTCGCTGGATGTGACGGTTGAGGCACTGCATGACGAGACACCTGCGGGGTGAACTACGATGAACACGGCCCCGGCGCTTCCACTTACGACCGCACTGGAGTGTGAAAAAGACACGGAGGGTCGATTCACACTTTGGCCCTCCGGCGATGCACATCTGCCGTCCTGCTTATCCGACCGTGCGGCAACGTCTTGCGGCCCGGCCGCCCGGTGGCCCGTGGCACACGAGCGGGTGGGGCCGTGGCGGGAGCGACCCCCCCCGCCAAGGGCTCGGTACGGGTTCGGGA
>JAPPGM010000137.1 GCA_028874995.1 Gemmatimonadota bacterium
GTAGTCGTAGTGGGCGTCCACCTCGTCCGCCCTCACTCCCAGGCCCTGGAAGATCACTTCGTTGAAGGCGTCGAGCGCCGCGAGGCGCACCTCCAGCGTCCAGCTCCGGTCCTCCCCGTCTCTCCAGGAGCGTGCCAGCGCGACCTCCACGTCTGCGGACGGCTTGAAGAAGTGGACGCCGATCCCCACCTGTACGGTCCACGGCGTCCCGAGCACGTCGCGCCAGCGCACGCCGACCCGCGGGTAGTCGCGCCGCGCCGTGAGCGTTCGCTCCCGCCGGTAGCGTGCGATCATGTCCACGGGGCCGGAGACGTGGATCTCCTGGCGCCAGTCCACGATGTTGAGGATGTGCGGATGGTTGATCGAGGCCGCGGCAAGCCGAAAGCCGTTGGGCAGCTCGGCCCAGCGTGCGTCTTCACTGGGATGGAAGAGGCTCGTGCGGATGTCCAGCTCGTACTCGGGGTGCATTTTGGGGTTGAACCGCTGGAAGATGCCCTCCTCCGCCAGACGGCCGTAGTAGGAGCCGTCGCGGTCGAGCAGGGAGAGCCACACCTGATCCGCCCACGCCGCGAGAGTCGAGATAGCCGCCGAGTCGGTCTCGCCCGCAGGGGAAGTCGCGGATCGCCCTGCGCCAGACTGGGCGCGGAGCGACGGCACGGCGAGGAGGGAGACTCCGGCTAGTACGGCGGCCGGCAGTCCGGGGAGCCGTCCTCCGGGCTTCCTCATCTTGCTCCTCCCTCGCTAGGAGTCCGTGGATGAAGCCGCGCGAGCACCGAGAGCGGCGAGGCGCCGGGCTGGCCTGGCTGCGACGCCCAGCCCAAAGGCGGCTGCCGCGCCGCAGCCAGGCCCAAGCCGTCCTCCCGGCGGGCTGCCGCCAGGATAACACCTTGGCCTTGCACGACCGAATCGGTCAAGCCGGACGGGACGGAACGGTCGTCCGGAGCCGCCCAAGTCCGCCCGACACTGCGTTCGCGACAGACGCCGAGAACAGGATGTCCCCTCCTGATTTCCCATGAACCCGTTTTGGACTCTTGTCCGTACGGCGTCGGGAAATGCTTACCGCGACCGAGCACCCGCCCAAGCGCCGGAACATGATCCCGGTCTTCCTCCTCCTGGCGATTGCTGCGCCGACCATGGGTCTTCCAGGTGGGGCAACAGCACAGATCCCCTCCGGACCGGGCGGCTTCGCGATCGGCTTCGCGATCGCGGAGGCACGGCAAAGCCCGTTTCACGTCTCGCCGGGTCCGGCTGTTCAGGCCGCCCGCGCGGCGCATGGGTCCCGGTCCCGTCCTCCCGTCCCCCTCAAGGGAACATTTGACCACCCCAACAACGACGGCCTCCCCTCCTTTGGCACGGTCTTCCCGACCACCCTGATCTGGACCTACGTGGCCGATGTCGTGGGATTCGGGATGATGGTTGGCATTGGCTACTCCTGGGGCAGGACCGACTGGCGCCACGAGTCGCTTGCGGTAGCGGTTCCCGTCCTGGGTCCGCCCCTGGTCGCGAGCATGGTCGGGGCGCCCTTCCTACAGAGCCTTGCGGGGTCGGTGATCGGTATCGGTGCCGTTGTGGGGGTGATGGCTTGCTCCAATCCTGACCCTGACACGGACGGTTGGGTCTGGCTTTTGCCGTTGGTGCACGCCACCATGACCACCAGTATCGGGATCTGGGGTCCCGATCTCCTGAGCGCCCTGAGGAGCTGGTTGCAAGGGTGGAGCCGGAGGACGGGGCGGACGGCGGCGGGTATGCCGGAGGCTTGAGATGGACCGCATCCTGTCGCAAGATCGCGCCCTCGGCTTCTCGATAGGCTGGACACGCCACCTACCGTGCCGGGGCCTCCGGCCCAGGGGCGTTGTCATCCCGCGCTGGAGCGTCCGGCGCAGGGCGTTATCATCTTTGTGACGGAAAACACCCATCCTCCACCGCCACTTCGATGCAACGAGACACCCGCCAACGCCGGGCGATCCGCCGCGTGTTCATGAACGCCGGGCGCCCTCTCACCCGTGACGAGGTCCTCGAGTACGGCCAACGGATCGTGTCGTCACTCGGTGTGGCGACCGTATACCGGAACGTGAAGACCCTTGTCGGCGAGGGGTGGTTGTCGGAGGTGGAGCTCCCGGGCGGCGTCCTTCGGTACGAGTTGGCCGACCGACCGCATCACCACCACTTCCTCTGCCACTCCTGCGATCAGGCGTTCGATGTCCATCGGTGCCCGGACGAAGTCGAGGCGCTGGCGCCCGACGGCTTCGAGGTCGACAGCCACGAGCTGATTCTCTTCGGTCGCTGTGCGGCGTGTACGTGACGCTCTGATCCAGCCGCTCCCTTGACCGTTGTTGATATGATATTATCATTACGGGCACTCTGCACCCCCTTGCCGCTGTCGGGGTGTGACACCATCGGCCGCGCGCCGATGGGCGGGCGCAACCAAACCGGAGTTTCCAGGCCAGACATGACGCAACGACACGTTCCCGTTCGGCGTAGCGGCCGGTCCCGCATCGGGGCCCCGCACCCGTCCGCAAAGCGGAACAGGAGAGCCGATGGCCCACCGGGCTGATCCGGCGCGGATCCGGGGGCGCGTGCAGGCGCTCACCCGAATAGCCGTCGTTCTCGCGTTCCTGGTCGTCTCCGTTGAGGAGGCCTGCCACTCGCATGAGGGCGAGGCCGGGTCGGCTGCGGAGTGTTCCGCATGCCTGCTGGGGAAGACGCCCGACCACGCGGCCAGGTCGCATGCGCCGGCTCTCAACGGCCCGAGCCCGCTTCAGGCTCCCACGCCCGCGGAACCCCGACTGGCCCCCGCGACCCTCCTTTTCTCTCCTCACCGGAGCCGCGCTCCCCCCCTCTCCGTCTCTCTGTAGCGAGAAGTTCCCCCGGGCCGACCTCCGGTCAGCCGAAGACTCGTCCACGGTTGCGCCGCTGATGGCGCATCCTACAGGAGACAATCATGTCAGCTGGCTTTTCCATAGCGATATTCCGACGTCTTCCCGTCCCCTTTCTCCTCCTCGGGATGATCCTCACGGGTGTTCCGGCACGCTCCGCGGGCTCGACACCCGGCGGGCAGCAGGCCGCAGACACCCTCGGTCACGTATCGGGGATCGTCCGGTCGGCCGATGGCGGGATGCCTCTCGCGGGTGCGATGGTCTTGGTCGTGAGCACGGGCGGCAGCGCAATTACGCACGGCGACGGGTCGTTCCGTATCGCCGTGCCGGATGCCGAGCAGCGGAGTCGGCTCCGTGTCGATCGCCTCGGGTACGCGGCGGTTGTTGTCGATGTCCGGCCGGGAGAGCCGGCCACGGTCGACCTTGAGGTCGCTGCCATCCCTTTGGCGGACGTCGTCGTCACGGCGGTCCTGAGTCCCACGGCCACCAACGAGGCGATCCGGCCGTCCGCCGTCTTCGCGCAGGAGAAGCTGCAACGGCACCTGGCGGGCACCCTCGCGCAGACGGTGGAATCGGTCCCGGGGGTGGCCGTGACCAGCATGGGGCCGGGCACTTCCCAGCCGGTGATCCGCGGCCTCGGCGGAGACCGGATCCTCGTGCTCGAAGACGGCCAGCGGGTGGGCGACGTCGTCAACAGCGGAGCGGACCATGCCACGGCGGTCACCCCTTCCTCCGCTCGGCGGATCGAAGTGATTCGCGGACCGAGCGCGATTCTCTACGGCAGCAGCGCACTCGGCGGCGTGATCAACGTGGTTCGGGACGAGGTACCCCGCGCGGTGCCTTACCGCGCGACCGGCTTCACCTTGCTCGAGACGCAGACGGCGACTCGGGCCATCGGGGGGAGCAGCCAGGTGACGGTCGGAGTCACCGAACATGTTCCACTTCGCGTCGAGGTCTCGAAGCGCAAGGGAGGGAATCTGCGGACGCCCAAGGGGACGCTGGCGGGAACCCGGACCGATGTGTGGAGCGTGGCGGCGGGGACGTCGTGGGTCGACGACTGGGGCTATGCCGGCGGTGCGTTTCGCTACTACTCGAACGACTATGGGATCCCCGGAGGCTTCGCCGGCGGCCACACGAACCCGGTTCGCACGGAGCAGGAGAGGGCCGCGAGTAGATTTCGCAGCGTCTTTCGGCCGGATCGAGGTTTCGAGGCGATTGAAATCGATGCCGGCTACACGTGGTACCGGCACCACGAGTGGGAATCCGCGACCATCCTGGGAACGGTGTTCGAGCGCCAGATCGCGAGCGGGGAGGCGCGGGCGCGGCACGCCGGGTGGGGACCGTTCGCGTCCGGCGCGGTCGGGGCGAGAGTCTCGTGGGAGCGCTTCGGATTCGGGGGCGAGCTCTACTCCCCGAACACCCGGCGCTCGACGCAGGCCGCGTACGTCCTGGAGGAGATCCGGCTCGATCCGGTCTCGCTCGAGGCCGGACTCCGCTACGATCGGGTCGACCTGGAACCGAGCAAGGAGGAGATGTCCGACATCGGGCACATCCGTGCGCGTTCCTTTAGCGCCGTCTCCGGATCGCTGGGCGCACTTCTGCGGGTGACGGGGCAGTTCACCCTGGGAGCCAGCGTGGGCCGTGCCTTTCGCACCCCGGATGTACACGAACTCTACTCGGAGGGGCCGCACCTCGCGGCCAATTC
>JAPPGM010000180.1 GCA_028874995.1 Gemmatimonadota bacterium
CCGCGAGGTGCGGCCCCTCCGAGTAGAGTTCGTGTACATCCGGGGTGCGAAAGGCACGGCCCACGCTGGCTCCCAGGGTGAACTGCCCCGTCACCCGCAGAAGTGCGCCCAGCGATCCGGAGACGGCGCTAAAGGAACGCGCACGGATGTGCCCGATGTCGGACATCTCCTCCTTGCTCGGTTCCAGGTCGACCCGATCGTAGCGGAGTCCGGCCTCGAGCGAGACCGGATCGAGCCGGATCTCCTCCAGGACGTACGCGGCCTGCGTCGAGCGCCGGGTGTTCGGGGAGTAGAGCTCGCCCCCGAATCCGAAGCGCTCCCACGAGACTCTCGCCCCGACCGCGCCGGACGCGAACGGTCCCCACCCGGCGTGCCGCGCCCGCGCCTCCCCGCTCGCGATCTGGCGCTCGAACACCGTTCCCAGGATGGTCGCGGATTCCCACTCGTGGTGCCGGTACCACGTGTAGCCGGCATCGATTTCAATCGCCTCGAAACCTCGATCCGGCCGAAAGACGCTGCGAAATCTACTCGCGGCCCTCTCCTGCTCCGTGCGAACCGGGTTCGTGTGGCCGCCGGCGAAGCCTCCGGGGATCCCATAGTCGTTCGAGTAGTAGCGAAACGCACCGCCGGCATAGCCCCAGTCGTCGACCCACGACGTCCCCGCCGCCACGCTCCACACATCGGTCCGGGTTCCCGCCAGCGTCCCCTTGGGCGTCCGCAGATTCCCTCCCTTGCGCTTCGAGACCTCGACGCGAAGTGGAACATGTTCGGTGACTCCGACCGTCACCTGGCTGCTCCCCCCGATGGCCCGAGTCGCCGTCTGCGTCTCGAGCAAGGTGAAGCCGGTCGCGCGGTAAGGCACCGCGCGGGGTACCTCGTCCCGAACCACGTTGATCACGCCGCCGAGTGCGCTGCTGCCGTAGAGAATCGCGCTCGGTCCGCGAATCACTTCGATCCGCCGAGCGGAGGAAGGGGTGACCGCCGTGGCATGGTCCGCTCCGCTGTTGACGACGTCGCCCACCCGCTGGCCGTCTTCGAGCACGAGGATCCGGTCTCCGCCGAGGCCGCGGATCACCGGCTGGGAAGTGCCCGGCCCCATGCTGGTCACGGCCACCCCCGGGACCGATTCCACCGTCTGCGCGAGGGTGCCCGCCAGGTGCCGTTGCAGCTTCTCCTGCGCGAAGACGGCGGACGGCCGGATCGCCTCGTTGGTGGCCGTGGGACTCAGGACCGCCGTGACGACGACGTCCGCCAAAGGGATGGCAGCGACCTCAAGGTCGACCGTGGCCGGCTCTCCCGGCCGGACATCGACAACAACCGCCGCGTACCCGAGGCGATCGACACGGAGCCGACTCCGCTGCTCGGCATCCGGCACGGCGATACGGAACGACCCGTCGCCGTGCGTAATTGCGCTGCCGCCCGTGCTCACGACCAAGACCATCGCACCCGCGAGAGGCATCCCGCCATCGGCCGACCGGACGATCCCCGATACGTGACCGAGGGTGTCTGCGGCCTGCTGCCCGCCGGGTGTCGAGCCCGCGGAGCGTGCCGGAACACCCGTGAGGATCATCCCGAGGAGGAGAAAGGGGACGGGAAGACGTCGGAATATCGCTATGGAAAAGCCAGCTGACATGATTGTCTCCTGTAGGATGCGCCATCAGCGGCGCAACCGTGGACGAGTCTTCGGCTGACCGGAGGTCGGCCCGGGGGAACTTCTCGCTACAGAGAGACGGAGAGGGGGGGAGCGCGGCTCCGGTGAGGAGAGAAAAGGAGGGTCGCGGGGGCCAGTCGGGGTTCCGCGGGCGTGGGAGCCTGAAGCGGGCTCGGGCCGTTGAGAGCCGGCGCATGCGACCTGGCCGCGTGGTCGGGCGTCTTCCCCAGCAGGCATGCGGAACACTCCGCAGCCGACCCGGCCTCGCCCTCATGCGAGTGGCAGGCCTCCTCAACGGAGACGACCAGGAACGCGAGAACGACGGCTATTCGGGTGAGCGCCTGCACGCGCCCCCGGATCCGCGCCGGATCAGCCCGGTGGGCCATCGGCTCTCCTGTTCCGCTTTGCGGACGGGTGCGGGGCCCCGATGCGGGACCGGCCGCTACGCCGAACGGGAACGTGTCGTTGCGTCATGTCTGGCCTGGAAACTCCGGTTTGGTTGCGCCCGCCCATCGGCGCGCGGCCGATGGTGTCACACCCCGACAGCGGCAAGGGGGTGCAGAGTGCCCGTAATGATAATATCATATCAACAACGGTCAAGGGAGCGGCTGGATCAGAGCGTCACGTACACGCCGCACAGCGACCGAAGAGAATCAGCTCGTGGCTGTCGACCTCGAAGCCGTCGGGCGCCAGCGCCTCGACTTCGTCCGGGCACCGATGGACATCGAACGCCTGATCGCAGGAGTGGCAGAGGAAGTGGTGGTGATGCGGTCGGTCGGCCAACTCGTACCGAAGGACGCCGCCCGGGAGCTCCACCTCCGACAACCACCCCTCGCCGACAAGGGTCTTCACGTTCCGGTATACGGTCGCCACACCGAGTGACGACACGATCCGTTGGCCGTACTCGAGGACCTCGTCACGGGTGAGAGGGCGCCCGGCGTTCATGAACACGCGGCGGATCGCCCGGCGTTGGCGGGTGTCTCGTTGCATCGAAGTGGCGGTGGAGGATGGGTGTTTTCCGTCACAAAGATGATAACGCCCTGCGCCGGACGCTCCAGCGCGGGATGACAACGCCCCTGGGCCGGAGGCCCCGGCACGGTAGGTGGCGTGTCCAGCCTATCGAGAAGCCGAGGGCGCGATCTTGCGACAGGATGCGGTCCATCTCAAGCCTCCGGCATACCCGCCGCCGTCCGCCCCGTCCTCCGGCTCCACCCTTGCAACCAGCTCCTCAGGGCGCTCAGGAGATCGGGACCCCAGATCCCGATACTGGTGGTCATGGTGGCGTGCACCAACGGCAAAAGCCAGACCCAACCGTCCGTGTCAGGGTCAGGATTGGAGCAAGCCATCACCCCCACAACGGCACCGATACCGATCACCGACCCCGCAAGGCTCTGTAGGAAGGGCGCCCCGACCATGCTCGCGACCAGGGGCGGACCCAGGACGGGAACCGCTACCGCAAGCGACTCGTGGCGCCAGTCGGTCCTGCCCCAGGAGTAGCCAATGCCAACCATCATCCCGAATCCCACGACATCGGCCACGTAGGTCCAGATCAGGGTGGTCGGGAAGACCGTGCCAAAGGAGGGGAGGCCGTCGTTGTTGGGGTGGTCAAATGTTCCCTTGAGGGGGACGGGAGGACGGGACCGGGACCCATGCGCCGCGCGGGCGGCCTGAACAGCCGGACCCGGCGAGACGTGAAACGGGCTTTGCCGTGCCTCCGCGATCGCGAAGCCGATCGCGAAGCCGCCCGGTCCGGAGGGGATCTGTGCTGTTGCCCCACCTGGAAGACCCATGGTCGGCGCAGCAATCGCCAGGAGGAGGAAGACCGGGATCATGTTCCGGCGCTTGGGCGGGTGCTCGGTCGCGGTAAGCATTTCCCGACGCCGTACGGACAAGAGTCCAAAACGGGTTCATGGGAAATCAGGAGGGGACATCCTGTTCTCGGCGTCTGTCGCGAACGCAGTGTCGGGCGGACTTGGGCGGCTCCGGACGACCGTTCCGTCCCGTCCGGCTTGACCGATTCGGTCGTGCAAGGCCAAGGTGTTATCCTGGCGGCAGCCCGCCGGGAGGACGGCTTGGGCCTGGCTGCGGCGCGGCAGCCGCCTTTGGGCTGGGCGTCGCAGCCAGGCCAGCCCGGCGCCTCGCCGCTCTCGGTGCTCGCGCGGCTTCATCCACGGACTCCTAGCGAGGGAGGAGCAAGATGAGGAAGCCCGGAGGACGGCTCCCCGGACTGCCGGCCGCCGTACTAGCCGGAGTCTCCCTCCTCGCCGTGCCGTCGCTCCGCGCCCAGTCTGGCGCAGGGCGATCCGCGACTTCCCCTGCGGGCGAGACCGACTCGGCGGCTATCTCGACTCTCGCGGCGTGGGCGGATCAGGTGTGGCTCTCCCTGCTCGACCGCGACGGCTCCTACTACGGCCGTCTGGCGGAGGAGGGCATCTTCCAGCGGTTCAACCCCAAAATGCACCCCGAGTACGAGCTGGACATCCGCACGAGCCTCTTCCATCCCAGTGAAGACGCACGCTGGGCCGAGCTGCCCAACGGCTTTCGGCTTGCCGCGGCCTCGATCAACCATCCGCACATCCTCAACATCGTGGACTGGCGCCAGGAGATCCACGTCTCCGGCCCCGTGGACATGATCGCACGCTACCGGCGGGAGCGAACGCTCACGGCGCGGCGCGACTACCCGCGGGTCGGCGTGCGCTGGCGCGACGTGCTCGGGACGCCGTGGACCGTACAGGTGGGGATCGGCGTCCACTTCTTCAAGCCGTCCGCAGACGTGGAGGTCGCGCTGGCACGCTCCTGGAGAGACGGGGAGGACCGGAGCTGGACGCTGGAGGTGCGCCTCGCGGCGCTCGACGCCTTCAACGAAGTGATCTTCCAGGGCCTGGGAGTGAGGGCGGACGAGGTGGACGCCCACTACGACTACGC
>JAPPGM010000140.1:0-2814 GCA_028874995.1 Gemmatimonadota bacterium
CGGGACAGCTCGGCCGCCCGCATCGCCGTGTTCAGGATCTTGTCGTAGTCGCCGCAGCGGCAAAGGTTGCCGGAGAGGTGGTGCGCGGCCTCCTCGCGGGTGGGATTCGGGTGCTTGGCCAGCATCCCCACCATGCTCATGGTGAAGCCGGGCGCGCAGAAGGCGCACTGGAACCCGCCCTCGTCCAGGACGGCCTGCTGCACGGGGTGAAGCTGTCCGTTCTCCTCCAGCCCCTCAATGGTCCTGACCTCGCGGCCCCGCACCGAGTGCGTCAGGATCGAGCAGCCATAGTGCGTGACCCCGTCGATGAGCACCGTACACGCCCCGCACTCGGCGCGGTCGCAGCCCAGCTTGGTGCCGGTGAGACCGAGCTGGTAGCGAAGCGTCATGGCGAGCGTCTCCTGCTTGGGAACGTCGACCCGGCGCTGCTGCCCGTTGACGTTCAGGGTGACGAGGCGCTCGACGGCGCCCTGCGCGGAGAGCACCGGCGCGAGCACCCCGCTGCCGCGGAAGAGGTATCCCGCGGCGGAGGCGGTGGCGCCAGCGGCGATCACCCCCTTGATGAACTTGCGGCGCGTGAAGCCGCCTCGTCTCGATTGGATGACCTCGGCTTCCAACATTTGGATTCGCACCTCTTTGGCCGGGAAGGACTTGGTCGCTGTCTGGCGCAATAATAGGGTGCGGGAAGTGCTCTGGCGAGTCAGCGGGGGGTGCCGGTGCTATCGGGCCGCCGGACCATCGGGAGAATCGTGGCGCCAGCGGTCGCTCATTGCGCTCACGACTCCGGGTTTTCCCGCTTCCAGACGAGTGTCCCGTCAGGAGAGGGCCCGGGCCCGGTATACTCGGCCGACAAGGTCGTGGTCAGGAGATCGTCGTCCACGATGTGCTCGCCCTCGAATCTGACGTCATTCAGTCTCATCAGCATTTCTCCGCCGGGATGATTCGAGTAGCTTCCGTTCCAGTTGACGCTTTGGCCGCTCGTGGAGAGCCTCAGTTCCATCTTGGCAGACCCATACGCCCCCTCAATACCAAAACGGCTCTGATCCATGAGGAGGACGCCCGTTATCGTCGGGGGAGTCAGCGTGGCGCCGTTCGTCCACTGAGCCGACGTGGCCGATTCCAGCGTGTAGCGTCCGGTCAGCTTTTCCGCATCCGACTTTTCGCAGCCTGCCAGCAGCAGGAGCATGGCTGTCAGAGCAGAAAGCGACCTGGACGCTTGGATTGACATGCGCTGCTCTCGGGTTGGTGTCAAACCGCTCGCGTTTTCGTTGCCGGCGGACAGACGCCCCATTCCGGCTGTCCGACCGCAAGCTCGGTGATCCCGTACATCGGAAGGCTACAACTGGCACCCTAGTCTCTCCCCAGTACGGCGTCAAGCGTCGCTCCGTCATTCCGTCCTCATTCGGTCGTACCCGGAGCAGCAACGCCGAACCCTCACGACTCCTGATCCAGCTTCCAGACGATCGTCCCCTCAAGGGACGGTCCGGGCCCGAAATAGTCCCCGGACAAGATCGTGGTCAGGGTACTGCAACCCCTGTCAAACTCCCCCCGGAAGTTGAACTCATCGAGTGACATCGTCATTCGTCCAGTCCCATCATTCTGGTAGTTGCCACTCCAGGAAATGGTCTGGTTGTCGGATGCGGAGGCGTGCGTCATTTCCAACCTCACATACCCGTAGGTCCACTCGGGACCCACCGACCACTGCGTTAGTCGCATGACACCCGTCACTGTCGGCGGGGTCAGTGTAGCACCGCTCGTCCAACCGGTCGATTGGGCCGACTCCAAAGAGTAGACCCCGTTCAGTTTGGGCGGGTAGGTGCTGTCGCACCCGGCAAGGAGCAGAAGAACAGCAGATTGCGCCACGTTAGTCTTTCGCCATCACCCCGTCAACCGACATCCGGTCCTCGTCCATCGCCCCCCAGAGCACCAGCGCACCTGCCGCGATGATCGCCGACGGGTAGAAGAGCACGTTGGATCCGTCGAGAAACCAGCCCCAAGGGTCGATAATGGACTTCCAGACCCCGATGGCGGTGACGAGAAGCACCGCGAACATGACCGGGTAGACCCTCTTCCGCCAAAACCCGAAGACGACCATGGCCCCGATCAGTATCTCGAACGCGCCGAACAACTTGAGTAACGCGGCCTGGGTACCTATGCCGAAGTAGAACGTCTCGGCGACCGCCTGGCCGTGTGCGACGTTCTGGAACTTGTCGATGCCCCACAGAACCAGCAGCCAGCCTATGGTCACCCGCAACAGGAACAGTCCCCAGCGTTTCATGATTCGTCCTTTCGTCGTTGTGTTGACTCCCATCCATTCACCGACCCGGCCGCCTCCATCGCACCGGCGGCGGCGGTTCGTCCTCGAGGGTGACCTTTCCACCCCCGTCCAGCAGCCGCAACGCCTCGCGCACCGCCGCCTCGAGCTGTGGGTCGCCCCCGGCGATCACGGGGGCGGGGTCGTTGCGCACCTCGATGTCTGGGGCCACGCCCTCGGCCTCGACCGCCCACTCCCCGTTCACGTCGAAGAAGCCGCCCCGTGGGGCCACAAAGCCGCCCCCGTCGATGAGGGGCGGCGTGTCCCAGGTGCCCACCAGACCACCCCAGGTCTTCGTGCCCACCAGTGGTCCGATCCCCCGAAAGCGGAACAGGTAGGGCAGGAGGTCGCCCCCCGACCCCGCCCTCTCGTTGATCACCATGACCTTCGGTCCGAAGAGCGCAGCCATTGGCTGGGTCCACGGCTTGCGGTCGCCAGCGCGCGAGTTGAAGTAGCCGGTGAGCTCGCGGTCGAGCATGTCGACGATGTAGTCGGCCGCC
>JAPPGM010000140.1:2824-4506 GCA_028874995.1 Gemmatimonadota bacterium
GAAGTACTGGTAGCCGCCCTGCCCGGTGTTGGGGAGCCAGACGTAGGCGAGCCGGCCGCCGCTCATCTCGTCGACGCGGGCCTGGTTGGCCTCGACCCAGGCCCAGCGCCGGAGCGCGCCCTCGTTGCCGGTCGGTTCGGCGAGGATGTCGCGGGCGTCTTCGGTGGACGGGGAGGACGCAACGGTCAGCGTAATCACCCGCCCGGCGGTCCCCTCAAGGAGGCGGTACGGATTGGTGGGAGCGCGCAGCTCGGCCCCGTCGATCGCCAGCAGGTAGTCGCCCACCTGCACCTCCATTCCCGGGTGTGACAGTGGCCCGGCGAGCCCGGGGGTCCAGTCGCCTCCGTCGTAGATGCGGGTGATGCGGTAGAACCCGTTCTCCTCGGCGAGGTCGGCGCCCAGGAGACCGGTGCGCGGGTTGTCCAGATCGGGATAGTCACCGCCGCTGACGTACGAGTGCCCGACCGCGATCTCGCCGGAGAGCATGTCGAGCAGGTGGTTGAAGTCGGAGCGGTGGCGCACATCCGGGAGCCACGCCGAGTACCAGTCCCACACGTCGTCCCACGGCGCGCCGTGCTGGTTGTCGACGTACAGGAAGTCGCGCATGAAGCGCCAGCCGTCGCGGAGCATTTGGGCGTATTCGGCGGTGGGGTCGACGCGGACGCGCAGGGTGGCGAGGTCGAGGGCGCCGTCGTTGCCCGAGGGGGGGCGGGCGGTGGAGACGATGCGCCAGCCGCCGCTGAAGTAGAGGAGGCTGCTGCGGTCGTGGGAGACGGCGAGGCGGCCGCCCCGTTCCAGGAAGTCGTCGGCTTCGCGGTCGTCGAGGGAGTATTTGAGGACGGGGCCGCCGCCGAAGCCGCCGCCCTGGAGCACGAACACCGTGCCGGAGGGGCCGGGCACGAGCCCAGCGTAGTCCGCCGTCGAGAGCCCGGGGGCGTCGATGATGCGATCGGAGAGTCCTTCGAAGTCGATGACCACTTCGGGCGCGTCGTCGCTTCCTGGGGCCCTGCCCCCGGCTCCGTCGCGACCGCTCCCGCGGGACTCGCCTCCGTCACCCTCACCTTCTTCTTCTCCACCATCTCCTTCGCCACCCTCCTCCTCATCGCTCCGGGGCAGGAACGGCGACGGCTCGTCGGCGCCGAGCAGCGCGAGGTAGAGGGTGCGCGTGACCGGACGGTCGTAGGAGGTCATGTCGAGCCAGCCGGTGTTGAGCCCGAAGTCGGTGGACGCCAGGAAGTAGAGGTACTTGCCCGACTCGTCCCAAACCGGCGTGATCGCGTCGGACATGCCGTCGGTGAGCTGGCGTGTTTCCCCCGACTCGGTGTCGTGGACGAAGATCGCGCGCAGCTGGTTGTCCAGGCGGCGGGCATAGGCGAGCCAGCGGGAGTCCGGGGACCAGACGGGGTTCATGGTGCGCTGCGGGTGGGCGTAGCGGTCGGTGTCGATGTGCTGCACGTCGCCCGTCTCCAGATCGAGCACCAGCACCTGGTAGTGGGTGTTGGTGAAGGCCAGCCGGGTTCCGTCCGGGGACCACTCGGGGCGGAAGTAGAAGGACGGTTCGTCGATCTCGATCCGGCGCCGGTTCGATCCGTCCTGGTCGGCGATCACCAGCCCGTACTCGTCGCCGGCGTCGTTGAACCAGGCGATGCGCGACCCGTCCGGCGACCACACCGCGTGACGGT
>JAPPGM010000115.1:0-32257 GCA_028874995.1 Gemmatimonadota bacterium
GGAATCCACCTTAGCTTTGCCCTCGGACTGTCCAAAGAAGTAGGACCACCCCAGGTTGCTCGTCTCCCAAACAAGCCAACGCCATCGAGAACCAGGCGCCAACGCACCAGACGCCAACGAATCTGCGCCGCGTGGCGTACCCGAACCGACCGACCGCGAGCTTTGCCCCTGACATGCCTCTAATTCTCCCTTTGCCACTGCGGTCAATCTTCCTTTGGGATTATTCCGGTATACCCAGGCAATGACGGACCATTCAGATACGCACAGATGTGGTTAGTCTTGAGCACGCAGGTACCGCAGGGTCCAGCGAGGCACTCCTGATTCCTTGCCACCCAACCCGCAGTGACACAACCCTTGTCCTTTTTGGGCGCACAGGTAAGGGTCTGAGGCACCGCTGCTGTGGTCCCGACCGAGCCCAATGCCAAGGCCAGGGCCAGCACGACCACGCCTGCTCCGAGACGAACCAGCGCCATGTGTGCCTTCATCGTTTCTTCTCCCGCTTTGGGTTAGTTCACCCGAGTTCCACCGTGGAACCGGATTAGGTGTGATGAATCTGCAAGTTCTGTAAAGTCGAAGTGCCGATCACTATAGAGACCACCATGGCAGCCGTAGCGCGACTCCACAAGGGCCTCCTGTTACGTACAGCGAGCAAGTCGTGTGGCCGGTTCCCGAAACACAAGCGATCGCTGCTCGGCACCTTGATCCCGCATCCATAACATCCCGTGGGGTGCCGGTCCTGCCGGAGTCCTGGGCCTCCAGAAGAGGCGTCGGCCTAGCAGGCCGTGGAAAAAGTCCTCCGCGTAGCCATCGCTTGACCGGGTTAGATTACGGGTATACAGCGACTTCCGCCAAGGAGACCGGCGATGGCGATAGGCAGGCGGCGCAAGGGGCGGCAGCAGGCTTGTTCGTGGCTGCCAGCGAGATCCGGGCGTTGGACAAACCCGTTCGACCGCGCGCTGAACCGACTGCTGGACGAACGATTTCGACGACTTCGCGGAAGAGATTTGCCGCGAGTTCTATGCGGAGAAGCGGGGTCGGCCGAGCATTCCGCCCAGGGTGTATTTCCGGATGCTGATGGTCGGATACCTGGAAGGGATAGGCTCGGAGCGCGGCATCGCGTGGCGGTGCGCGGACTCGATTTCGCTGCGTGACTTTCTCGGATACGGACTCTCGAAGAACCCGCCGGAGCATTCGAGCCTGTCGAAGACGCGGAAGCGGCTGAGCGTGGAAGCTCGCGGCGGTGTTCGCCCGGGTGCTGGAGCTGCTGCAGGAGTCGGGTCTTCTGAGCGGCAAGACGCTGGGTGTAGACGCGACGACGCTGGAAGCGAACGCGGCGATGCATTCGATCGTGCGACGTGATGACGGGGCCGGCTAACGAGGAGTGGCTGGAGCAGGTGGCGCGGGCGTCGGGGATCGAGACGCCGGCGCGAGAAGACCTTGCGAAGCTGGACCGGAAGCGGCCGAAGAAGGGCTCGAACAAGGACTGGGTGCATCCGCACGACCCGGAGGCGCGGATCACGAAGATGAAGGACGGCAGGACCCGCTTGGCCCACAAGTTTGAGCAGGCGGTCGACACGGAGACCGGAGCGGTGGTGGCGGTGACGGTGTAGGCGATGGATGGCGGTGACACGGCCTCGCTGCCGAACACGCTGGACGAAGCGGAATGTCAGTTGGCGGAAGTGGGGGCGGAGCCCAGAGAGGTGGTCGCCGACAAGGGATACCACTCGAACAAGACGATGACGGAGACCGAGGACCGCAGGCTGCGGACCTACGTGAGCGAGCCCAACCGCGGCCACCGGAACTGGAAGCGGAACCGGGACGCGCAGAAGCCGACATACGCCAACCGCCGGCGGATCCGGCGCAACAGGGGGAAGCAGCTGTTGCGCCAGAGGCGCGAGAGGCTGGAGCGGGGATTCGCGCACCTCCTCGCATCCGGAGGGCTCCGCCGCGTCCACGTCCGCGGGCAGGAAGAGATTCGAAAACGGATCCTGAATCAAGCCGCCACCTTCAACCTCGGGCTCCTCATGTCCAAGCGCTTCGGTTTTGGCACTCTGCGGGCTCTACAGGGGCTCGCCCGCGGCCCAAGCCGCCCTCTCGGGTCACGTCAGCACCGCTCTCGGCACATTTTCCGCCACTCTAGCCGTCATATTGGCCCTTTCAGGCCGATCCCGGAGTCTTCACAAGCCGCAAAGCTCTCGGTTGGCACAAGTTTCCTATCGCCCGGGCGCGGGTCTCCCTCTCTCACCCGGCGCTCAGGGAACCCACTTCTTCCACGGCCTGCTAGTCGCCCCACGGCTTCTCGCCATGCCGCTTAATCTACACAGCCCCGTCCAGGGTGGCTTTCAACCCCGTGACAACAGGGACCTCAAGATAGGATTCACGGCTCCGTGGCCTGCTCACGGAGGGCGTCACGCATTCCCTCCATCATGGGACTATCCAGGTCGAAGAGTGCGGCCATATCCGGGTTATCACCGGCTTCATCGAATCGCCGGATTGCCCAGTCGATCGTTTTCCTGACGGATTAGGTCTGTGACCGCCGCGGGGGAGAACGGGCGCCGCAGCACGTCGACAAGTGTCCCTTTCGGGCCCAATAATCTTGATCGGTAGGCGGTTGAATCGAAGTACGTGATCGTGCCGTCCGGGAGCACGTCCCACAGGAAGAGCGACTCGTAGTACGGGATGTCACCCCAACAACCCAAGCAGCGATGACGAGTCCACTAGTGTCGTGTCCTAGAGATAGCTGTACATAGTCTCTGGATCTTCTGAAGGATGGAGTCTGCGGTGGCCGTCCACATGAAGGGCTGCGTGCCCGAGTCGTTGTAGTGGTCGGTGAAGCGGAGGATCTTCTCCTTGAGCTGGGTGACCGAGGAGAAGGAGCCGCGGCGGATGGCCTTCTGGGTGATGATGTTGAACCAGATCTCGACCTGGTTGATCCAGGAGGAGTAGGTGGGGGTGAAGTGGATGTGGTAGCGAGGCCGGGCCGCGAGCCAGCGCTTGACCTTGGCATGCTTGTGGGTGCTGTAGTTGTCGACGACGAGGTGGATGTCCAGATCGGGGGGGACGTTGGCGTCGATGTGCTTGAGGAAGCTCAGGAACTCCTGGTGGCGGTGGCGCGCCTTGCACTGGGCGAGGACCCGGCCGGTGGCGACATCCAGGGCGGCGAAGAGGGTGGTGGTACCGTGACGGATGTATCCGTGCGTGACGCCCTCGACGTATCCGAGCCCCAGCGGCAGCAGGGGCTGGGTTCGCTCCAGTGCCTGCGTCTGGCTCTTCTCGTCCACGCAGAGCACCATCGCGTGGTCGGGCGGGTTGAGGTAGAGCCCGACGATGTCGCGGACCTTCTCGGCGAAGAACGGATCGGTCGACAGCTTGAAGTGCTTCTGCCGGTGAGGCTGGATATTGAACGCCTTCCAGAGGCGGTGGACCGCGGACTTCGAGATCCCCGTGGCCTCGGCCATGGTACGGCAGGTCCAGTGCGTGCCGCCGCCGGGGGGCCTGGTCTCGAGCGTCCTTTGCAGCAGCGTCATGAGTTCGTCGTCTTCGATGGAGCGCGGCCTTCCCGGCTTGCGTTCGTCGTACAGGCCCATCAGGCCCTGGGTTCGGAAGCGCTCGCGCCACTTGCCCACCGTCTGGCGGCTGGTGCGGACCCTCTCGGCGACCGCCCGGTTGTCCAGGCCGTCGGCGCACAGAAGCACGATCTCGGCACGCCGCACCAGCCCGGCGGGCAGGCTGCGCGAACGGACAAGCGACTGGAGTTCCTCACGGGCACCCTGGCTGACTTCGAGCGCCTTCAACGGACGTCCACGGGGCATCGGTCTCTCCCTGGTTCGGGTGGATGGAGAGAAAGATACCCTGTTCCTGTCATTATGTCACTATATTTACGGGACACGACGCTAGGTCCTCGATGTCCAATTCCTCTTGAGCGTCGTCGCGTGCAACTCTCCACGCCTGCAGTATGGGCGTTGCGGACCACCTCTCCGTAAGATCGGGTCGTTCGAGCCCGCGGTCATTGACGGGCCTGTTCGACACCTCCACGCTGGTCATCTCCGCGGTCCTTTCGAAGATACCGGAAACTACCCCCATGGGCCCCGGTCGCCCATCCTGACAAAGTGCTCGAGTTCTCCGGTCGCGCCGAAGACCTGGTAGGCGGTGCGTCCGATGTCCTACGCGGCGAAGGAGCCGTCGCGCCAGACCCGATTCGTCCCGCGAGGTTAAACCATCCTGGGACTTCTCCCTTGCGGCCCACCAACTCACCATTGGGGTCGATGATCACCACCTGGCCGGCCCGGTCGTCCAGCACACAAATGTTGCCGGCGCTGTCGAAACCGGTCGGTTCGAAGCCCTGGAAGAACGCCCACTCCGGTGCACTCACCCTCCCCGGTGGCCCGCCACGCGGCCCTCAGTCCTATCGGGGTGGAATCCGGTTGACTGTTCAGACTGAACACATAGCAGTGGTGATAGTAGCCGAACAAGCATTATCATAACTCATTGTAGTAATTGGAGTTATGACGATACTTTAGAAGAAGCGCCGGCATCAGGATCGTCCAGAACTCCCGCCCACCCGACGGTTCCCGTCTGAGTTGGCGCATCGGTCCCGGGCCGTCTGTCTCCATCGGGGCGGTGGAAGGCGAGGTCCCCTACCTGTTCGCGGCGGCCACGGACGCGACGACCCTGAGTGACGGCCGCATCGTCGTGGTGGACATGGCCTCGGACGAGCTGAGGGTGTTCGACTCCGTCGGAACCCACCTGGCAACCTGGGGAGGGCAGGGTGAGGGGCCCGGTGAGTTCATCGATCTCTACCACGTCGATCGCTGGCCGGGGGACTCGGTCGCCGCCGGGGACTACCGGCGCGAGTCGATCACGGTCTTCGATTCAGACGGGAACCTCGGCCGCATTGTACGCCTGGAGAGTGACCCGTTCCCCTGGGATCTGCGGGCGTTCTTTGCGCTCGGCCTGTACATGGTGACGCGTGAGGGTTCGGTGCTGGTCAGCCGGCAGCGACACGGATCCGATGTGGTGGACATCGTGATCCTGGACGCGGAAGGAGGACTTCGGGGCTCGCTGGGCCACCATCCCGGCTGGCCATCGCTGGTCCAGCGGGATATGGTGCTCTACCAGCCCATCTTCAGTCGCGCGCTGGCAGTGGAGCCCTGGGCCGAACTGGTCGTCGTCGCTCCGACCGACCGCAGCGAGATCCGGGCCTTCACGCAGACCGGCACCCTGGCCCGCATCGTCCGCCTCGGAAAGGAGCCGCGTACGCCGGAGCGGGCTCACATCGATGCGTACATCGAAGCTCAGGTGTCCCGGTCGTCGAGTGAGGATGCGGACCACCGGGCACGGATGCGCCGGGACTACAACGCCGTGCCGGTTGCCGAGCGCTTCCCCGTCTTCACGTCCGTCATCGCCGATGCCCTGGACCACCTGTGGGTCGAGGAGTATGAGGTTCCGGGCGAAGAGCGCGAGGGCGTGCTCTGGACCGTCGTGGACCCCGGCGGGCGTGTGCTCGGCTTCGTCGAGACCCCGGAGAGGCTGGAGATCTACGAGATCGGGGACGATTTCATCCTCGGGCGGGTCAGGGATGAGCTGGATGTCGAGTACATTCAGGTCTGGCCGCTGGAGCGGTCGGATGGTTGAAAGATGGGTGGGGAGATCATGAAGACAGCAAGGACCGCGACGCTCGTCGCCTTGGCCGCGCTCGCCTGCATACAGGACCAGCAACTGGAAGGCCCTACCGGGCTGACGAGTCTCGTTCGCGACAGCGCCGGGATCCAGATCGTCGAGAACCCTGCTCCCCCCGCCGGCTCGCGACTCGGGTGGCGTATCGGACCCGAGCCCGGCGTGTCGATAGGCAGCAGCGATGGCGAGGAGCCCTACCTGCTTTACCTCGCCTACGACGCCACGATACTGTCCGACGGGCGCATCGTGGTGGCGGACGGCGCTTCGGGCGAATTGAGGTTCTTCGATTCGATGGGGAGTCACCTGTCAAGCCGGGGCGGACAAGGTGAAGGACCCGGAGAGTTTGACGGACTGGTGGGCGTGGCGCCCTGGGCCGGCGACTCGATCATCGCGTGGTACGCCGGGCCCCGCCTGGGCGTCTCCGTCTTCGACAGCGGCGGCAACTACAGGCGCATGATCGAGATCAACGACGGGACTCAATCAGGGTGGTACGATCCTGCGTCAACATCGGTGCGCGGCTCGATCCTCGCCGTGCGGCATTGGGAAAACCTGGATACGCTCGTCATGGAGCTCAGGGACGGCGAAGGCGGATTGCGAACCTCGCTGGGAACGCATCCGAGCTGGGACACGTACCTGATTGACAAGGGAATCCAGGGGGAGGTGATGTACTGGAAGACCTTCGGCAGGGACCCGGTATGGGGACTCTGGGGCGATCTGGCGGTCATCGGGCTGACGAGCCGGTACGAGATCAAGGCCTACGGGGCAGATGGCTCACTGGCCCGGATAGTAAGGCGGGAGCACAGTCCCCGCGTACCGACACCGGAGGATGTCGAGGCCCACATCGAGTCGTACATTCTCGGCTCCTATGCCAACGCGACGCAGAGCAGGCAGGAAGAGCTTCGCCGTAACCGCCGTTCCGTGCCCGTTGCCGAGCACTTCCCCGCGTTCACCTCGATCATGATCGATGCGCTCGACCACCTCTGGATCAGGGAATACGACTTTCCCCGAGAGGAAAGACCAGCCCCGCTCTGGACCGTGTTCGACCCGGATGGGCACGTGCTGGGATTCGTTGAGACCCCTGACGGGTTTTCGAGAATCTACGAGATCGGCGCGGACTACATCCTGGGCCACTCCATGAATGAACTCGGCGTGGAGATGATTCAGGTGTGGCCGCTGGACCGGCGGTGAGGCTGATTGCCCCGGGTCCAAGCATGATACTATAATCTTAGGAGTAACGTTCCGGATCATATCGGCGTGGGGCCGCCTCGATCCGAACTCACCGGGAGGGTGAAAGCATGAAGAACCGTTCTATCGCAACACTCGTCGCCCTGGCCGCGCTCGCCTGCCAGCAGGACGACCGGCAACAGGAGGGCCCGACCGGCCTGCCGAGTCTCATTCGGGACAGCGCCGGCATCCGGATCACGGAGAACGGCCGTCCCCCCGAAGGGTCGCGGCTGCCATGGCGGATCGGACCGGAGCCGACGTTGTCGATCGGCAAGCTCGAGGGCGAAGAGCCGTACTTGCTCCACTGGGCCGGAAGCGCCGCCAGGCTGTCCGATGGACGCATCATGGTCGGGAACTACGGGTCGAGCGAAGTGCGCATGTTCGATGCGTCGGGCGGTCACATGGCATCATGGGGAGGAGAGGGTGAAGGGCCGGGCGAATTCATGAGCCTGTCCCACGCCGCTCCGTGGCCCGGCGACTCGATCGTGGCCTGGTACTCGTCCGGGCTCGGCATCTCCGTCTTCGATTCTGACGGCAACTACGGTCGCTCCTTCGTTCTGCAGAGTGGCGAGGCCGAGGTGTGGCGACGTCCCCGCCCGGTTGCCGTGCGAGCCGGCGGCACGATCCTGTCCATCCGGGATCCGGAAGACGCCGATACGGCGGTGGTCGAGATCTGGGACGCCGACGGTTCGCTGTACGCCTCGCTGGGCACGCATCCGAGCACACCGCGCATCGTCACGACCAACGAACGGGGATCCAGGGAACTCAAACCGATCGCCTACGCCCGGGAGCTCGTCAGGGGGCTGTGGGGCGATCTTGTGGTCCTCAGTCCCACCGACCGCTACGAGATCCGGGCCTACCGGGACGACGGCGCGCTGGCCCGCATCGTTCGGCGCGAGCACGACCTCCGCGCACCTGTGCCGGCCGACCTCGAGCCGTACATCGAGTGGCAGGTCGGGATGACCGCCAGCATACCGGGACTGCCCGAGGAGCACCTGGATCAGATGCGCAAGTCTCTGGCAGGAACACTCCTCGCCGAGACGTTCCCCGCCTTCTCCAGGGTCCTCTCCGACGCATCCGGCAACCTCTGGGTCCGGGAATACGACTTCCCGCGCGAGGAGAGACCGGCGCCGCTCTGGACTGTTTTCGATCCCGAGGGACGGGTGCTGGGATTCATCGAGACCCCGAAGGGCCTTCGAATCGGCCAGATCGGCGAAGACCACATCCTCGGCCACTATCAGGATGAGCTGGAAGTCGAGTATGTGCAGGTCTGGCCGCTGGAGAGGTCCGGGGGCTGAACAGGGGAATGCCGCGGGCTATCCCTCCGCGTTGCCTTCCACCAGCACGACATGTTCCCGCTCGATCTCGCGCAGAAAGGCATCAGCCAGACGCGCCCAGTCGTGGGCATCCACCAGGAACGGGATGTTGGAATCGCGAAGCGCTTCGATGAAGGCTGCCAACTCGCTCATCGGCATCGGCTGGAGCCCGGGTGCGCGGAGGACGAGGTCGAGATCACTCGCGTCGTGGCTCCGGCCGCTCACGCGGCTGCCGTAGGCCCAGACCTCCACGCCGGGAAGGTGCTCGTCCAGCAGTTCCCGGATTGTGCGGCGGTGCCTCGGGATCAGGTGGAGCACGTCACCCACCGGCCTTCTCCTCGATCACGTCGGCGAGATGGAGGCGATGTCCTCGGGGTCGCTGTCCTTCAGTTCCGCCAGGGCGTGCTCGAGGGTGTGGAGGCAGCGCCTGAGGAAGGTCGCGGTGATGTCCCGAGGACGGTGCTCGTGGGTCATTGGTTTGGGGGTGGAGGGAGCATTCACGGAAGATAAGGCCTGCTTTCCGGGCTCCGAAATGCTCGTATGTGCCAGCTTGGGCCGAGTCGCGGCGGGGGCGGGCGTCCGGCGCTGCCGATTCCGCTCAGTCCCGGCCGTGAACCCCTGTTCCGCGGTCCGAATAGCCGTGTGCGCGCGCAAGCCGAACCAGTTCATCTCGTTTGCGGGACGGCACGGTATTCAGCAGGGCGAGGTGAGTGTGCCGGGAGAGACGCCCGTGCCGAAGCAGGACGGCGTAGAGATCGGGTTCGCCTCCGACCAAATGGCGGAAGAACATGACATCGGAGCCCGGAGGTACTGCCAGAAGAAGATCGCGCCGTTCGCCGACGGTCAGCCGGTCGCATGCTCTGCAGACCAGATCCTCATCCAGGCCGAGCCGGTCGAACGCGTCCATTCCGGCCACGATCTCCATGGCCGGTTCCGTCGTCGAGGTTTCGTCGTTCGGCCAAGGATCATCGGTCGCACGGCAGGACACCAACTCGGCACTCAGGCGAGCCTTGTGAAGCACCCACGCGCGTGCCACATCGGCGTCCGCGAGAAGGATTTCGCGGAGCAGTTCCGCTTCCCCACACTCGACTATGGCCGCCTGCCAGAGCTGTCCCAGAGCTCCATCCGGCCTGGTGGGGATGACCTCCCACATTCCGGAGGCCGTCGATCCTCTCACGCGCGGATCAGGGTGTTGCAATAGACGGCGCTTCCACTCCCGCGGCACGTCCCGCCAATGGACGTGAGGCAGGGAGTGGGCGTGGTCGCTCACCGCCGGCAGGATCCGGTTGACGGCTCTGTCGGAGAGTCCCGCGACGCAAAGGCCGAGTTGGACGGACACGGAGCCGTATCCTTCGTGGCGCCCGATGATCCTCCAAGGGTCGTCACTCGACGGATCGATGGCGATCGCCGCCTCGAGAAAAGACGCCACCCATGCGGAGGGGGCGGCCTGTTCCACAAGGGCCTCCAGCCATTTCGACGGGTCATTCACCTGTTGCGCGAGCTGGTCTGGAACAAGATTCAGAATGTTGGGATAGTGGTGATCCAGGAGGTGGCGCTGCCGCTCGTAGTGGAGCATGCGGTCGATCACCATCGCAGGTTCCTCGTTGGCCCATTCCATGGCAAATCCATGAGCAGTGGCGCGAAACCGCTTCTCGGAGTGTTCTTCGGGTGAGAGTTCGCGCTTGGCCGGGAACAGGCGGGGCAGGATCCGATCACCGATGGACGGCAGTTTGGCCCGGAGACCATGCTCGCGGACCAGTCGGCGTGCCCATAGCACGACGCCCGGCGCGCTGTCGGCCAGCTGGAGGACTCCGGGCAGCATCCGGACCACTTCCAGGCGGGCCGCCTCGCGGGTTTCCGGGATCCCTTCGAGAGCCCGGGGCCCGGCGCACCAGTGGCGCACCACCCCACGGGCGGATGCAATGCCCGGTTCTCCAAGGGGGCGGAGGATGGTCAGGGCTGTGGGCCACAAGCGCCCGAGCTTCCGCACGTCGCTGGCGGGCAGGGAGCCCAGGGCAAGACGGAATCGCTCCTTGGTGATCGGATCTCCGCCGGTGTCTTCGAAGTGCAGCGCGAAGGCATCCGAGACGAGTCCGGCGAACGATCCGCCCGAGGTGACCACTCCGGGGAGATCGTGCCGCCCTGTCGAAACGAGGTCGGCGCAGTTGGCCAGTCCCTCCAGCAGCAGGCGACGACGTGTTACGGCATCGGATCCGGGTCGTCCGCGAAGCATCCACTGCGTGACCTGCCTGGAGAGCGAATCCACGTCGCTTCGATCCCGGACGATAGCGGAGATCAGGCGATCCACGGCGTGATCCGGCGTTGACTCGAGCGCGGGCTCGGCGACCAACGCCGTTTTCTCCGGATGGTTGATCAGAATCCAGTCCGCCGCCTCACTACCGGTCCATGCGTATTCGCTCCACAGGTCGTTGCCGACACCCGCCCGGGCGTGTTCCCGAAGCCGGTTGCGGATGATGTCGTGCGGTACGCGCCCTCCGCTCGCGAGGACGCCGATCAGGGTCTCGGTGCACGCTACCGCATCCTCCACCTCCTGGGCGGCCGGCCCAAGCGACTTGCCCGATGCGCCGGAAAAAAGCGTCCGCCGGAGCAAAGCACCACGAAGAGCGGCGGGTCTCACGGAAAGGGCCCTCTTGGGGGCAAGGTCACTCCCCATTTCGTGAATCACGCCGGTTCCCGACACCGGAAGAACCGCCATTCGCAGGTCGGTCTCGGAGATCCCCATGGCCTTGGCGGCGCCCGCGGGAGTCATCCCGCGCCGGCCTCCAAGGGCAAGCGTCGCCAGGCAGTCGAGGGTGGTGTTTGATGGACGGACATCGTGCTTCAATCCCCTGAGCAGCAGCCGCCCGCTTGCCAGGTCCTCAAGTGCTCCCCGCCGCGCCCACTGCGCGAGGGTCACCGCCAGTCCGGGTCTGCCTTCGCTCTGGTCAAGGATCTCGCCGATGAGCACATCTGTGAATCGAGAATCGACCTTGCGGACGATACTCGCCAGCACCGCCCGTTCCAGCGGACCGACACGCAGCACCTGTTCGCTCGAAAGGAACAGTCGGTGCCGAATGTCGTCCTCATGCCCGCGCCAGGTTGTGGCCACTATCCCGACTCTCATGTCCAACTCCCGGCGGAGTCCCAACACCTTGCCGAGCAGGGAGTCGCGGGCGCCAACCTCGTCGAGGTGCGCGTCGTCAACGAAAACGCGATCCGGGTCAAGTTCACGGCACGCGTCGGCAATCTTGCCAACATCGGCCGAAACCACGAAAAGCCCCCGTCCCTCTCTGGCCAACTCGCCCAGCAGCGCTGTCTTGCCGACGCCCGGCTGGCCCGAGATGACCACATCACCTTCGGCCGCCCGAAGCCATGCGATCTCTTCGTCCCGCCCCAGCAACTCGGTCGCCGGCCACGGGCGCGGCGACCTTGGAAATACCGACAGTGCCGGCGGATCACCGACCAGCCCGAGAAGCTCTCTTCGCCAGGCAGGGTTCCTGTACAGGCGGCCGACGAAATCCGCCTGATCGTGGATCTGGCGAAGGGAGAAGTCGAATCCGCGAGCTCGCTTCTCCAGATTCCGGCGCTGGCGACCAGTCAGCGGCCGCGAGGTGGCGACTACAGCTTCGCTCGCCGTCCCCCCGCCCCGCCGGTACGACTCCAGGTTCCTGGTGAGATTGCTGATCACACTACCGGCGGTCGTCACAACCAACGGCAGCGGCGCCCCCCCACGCGCGGCCGCAATCGCCCCGTCCATCCCCCCGTGATTCCCGTCCCGGATCGGCACCAGCCCGGGATGGACATCGCGCAACAGTTCCACCGCGCACCGCTCGAACATCTCCGGATCCAGTCTCCCCGCCAGCCGTTCCACAATCGCCCGATACAACGGATCCCTCACCACCTCAGCCCCCGATCAGCCAAACCAACAGGCCGGTCGGGACCGCCATGAACTCCGGATCGCCGAGATCCAGAGCGCTCCTCGTGGCCATGATGCCCCGCCAACTCGACGCCCTCATCGTCCGGGCAGCCCGCCTCCACCGGTCTCCGTCCACATACTTCGATTCGATCGCGACATCCCCGAATCCCGGCCCGACGAAGTCGATCTCCTTTCCCGTCCTGGTTCGGTGATACAGAACGGAGTCGAAGTCCAGGTATCCACGCGGATCCTCTCGGGCGAACGACCTGACCAGGGCCATTCCCAACTGCTGTTCGGATGGCGGGCCGAAGTCGGCCGGGGGTTGGGCGCGGTGGGAAAGCCGCGCGTAGACGGGATCGGTGAAATAGGTCTTCTCCTGCGAACGGAGCGCCGGCCGCAGTTTGCGCTCCAGGTAGCACGGCCACACGACGAAGCTCTCGCGCAGGGCGTCGATTCGGCGGCGAACTGTGTTTCCGGATGTGCCGGTGTCCGTAGCGATGTCGTGGCAGTTTGTCGGCGACGTGATCCCTCTCGCCAGTCGTTGAACGAAGGCATCGGTCTGTGTGCGCGACCACCTGGCCTGCCCGAAAGCCTCGCCATGGATCACGTCAAGGAGGCTCCGTCGGAGCGCGCGGTCGATCCCCTTACCGCCGACGTCGAAGTCCCGGTCGAACCCGGATGAGAATGCGCCGGGGGGCCACCAGTCACCGGTCTCGTAGGCGGCGACGGCCTGCGGGAAACCCCCAACGGTCACGTAGGTCTCCCATTCCTCGACGAACCGGTGCATCCAGGGGGCGAGCGCGTGAACCGCGTCCGCCAAGGTGGCCTGGGTAAGGTCGGCGACGGCAACGGGTCCCAGGTCGCTCGGCGGCGGGCTGGTCATGTCATCCGGATCGGCGCTGGTGCGGACCCTTACGAACTCGCGGAATGACATCGGCAGGAGGATGCGGTCGGAATCCAGGGCGCCCCCTCGCCTGCCGGCCAGCGCCTTGACCGCCTCCGTAAGGTCGGCGGCGGAGGAACCTGTGAGCACCACGGTGTCCAGGCCGAAGCGGAAATCGTTGTCGCGAAGCCACTTGACCGCGGCAGGCCAGCCGTCGGAGACCGCGGTGATCTCGTCGATGAACCAGAATCGGCGTCCATCGCGGGGGGTCAGACCGGCTGCGGCATCGACCGCTCTGCGCAGGTCGGCGGCCCTCAACCCGTCGGCCGCAATGTGGATGATCCGCCGGGGATCCTCGCCGCCTTCAATGAGCTGCCCTATCTTCTTCTTCACCTCCACCGACTTCCCGACCCGCCTTGGGCCACGGAGCAGATAGAGGCCGCCCGGTATCAGGTTGTCGAGGACATCCGCGGAGTACTCGAACGGAGCTTCGCGGGCCCGGCGCAGGTCCAGGTCCCTGAGAACCCACGTTCGGGGCTCGGCCCACCAGGCGGTGCGGGCCAGGATGTCTCGCAATTCCCGGGTGGTCGGCAGGGGATGGCTCCAGCCAGGGAGTGATCGTTGGAAGAGATCGGAAAGTATCCTGCCTTCGGCATTGATTCAAGACTTATCGGCCTTCACTTCTTGTCTGTGGAGAATAATCTATATTTTTTTCGCCTTTTTTGGAGAGTATTCTATAAATTTATCGCCATTATCATTCTCTCTGCGCTTGCCTGCCACCACGACGACCAGGCCGCGGGCGCCCCACGAAGCGAACTCCGCGACAGCGCCGGGATCCAAATCGTCGAGAACCCCGCTCCCCCCGCCGGTTCGCGCCTGGGGTGGCGGGTCGGACCCGAGCCCAGCGTGTCGATAGGCAGGAGGGACGGCGAGGAGCCCTACCTGCTGTACCGCGCCAGCGATGCCACGATACTGCCCGACGGGCGCATCCTGGTGGCGAATGGCGGTTCGGGCGAATTGAGGTTCTTCGATTCGACGGGGAGCCACCTGGCAAGTCGCGGCGGACGAGGTGAGGGACCCGGGGAGTTCCTGGAGCTGCGGTCCCTGGAGCCGTGGCCGGGCGACTCGATCGTCGCCTGGTTCGGGCCCCGCCAGAACATCTCCGTCTACGACGGCGGCGGCAACTACGCGCGCACGATCGAGATCAACGACGCCAGCGATCCATGGTTGTGGCGGCGGCTTGCGGCAACGTCGGTGCATGGCTCGATCCTCACCGTGCTTCTGTTGGAATACTCGGATACGCTCGTCATGGAACTCAGGGACGGCGAAGGCGGATTGCGAACCTCGCTGGGGGCGCACCCGAGTTGGGAACCGTCGGTCGTTGTGAACGAGGGGACCGAACGGGAAATGCAGCACGTGCCGATCTTCACCAGGGAACCGGTATGGGGAGTCTGGGGCGATCTGGCCGCCATCGGCGTTTCGAGCCGGTACGAGATCAAGGCCTACGGGACAGATGGTTCCCTGGCCCGGATCGTCAGGCGGGAGCACAGACCCCGCGTGCCGACACCGGAGGATGTCGAGGCCTACATCGAGTCGCGTATTCTCCGCTACTATCCCGACGCGACGCCGAGCGAGCAGGAATACCATCGCCGCGACTACCGTTCCGCGCCCGTGGCCGAGCACTTCCCCGCGTTCAACTCGATCATGATCGACGCGCTCGACCACCTCTGGATCAGGGAATACGACCTTCCCCGAGAGGAAAGGCCGGCCCAGCTCTGGACCGTGTTCGACCCGGATGGGCACGTACTGGGATTCGTTGAGACACCCGCCGAGCTTCGGATGGTCTACGAGATCGGCGAGGACTACATCCTGGGCCACTCGATGGGTGAACTGGGGGTGGAGATGATTCAGGTCTGGCCGCTCGATCGGCGGGGAGCCTGAGCCTGGTCCTTCCGGCCCGGATCATGGGAGGGGATTTCCCCCGCACGGTCTTCAGGGGGATTCCCCGTGTGTTTTTCCGGGTTTTTCCTCTGAACCGGCACCCCCGAAATCGCGTCTAATGGAGTGTCGGCGCCGATACCCGGCACCGGCGAGACGAGATAACTCCTGAGAAAGGACGCGGGACCCATGAGCAACCTCACCATCCCCCACCCCCGAGCCCTCATCCTGGGGGCTCTTTTCATGCTCCTGGCCTGCGACGACGGGCCGTCGTCCGGCGACCCGCTCACGCAGGCGGAGGCGGAGGCGCTCATCGTCGCGACGGCCACGCTGACAACCGGTGACTCGGAACCCCTTCACAGTTCGGTGGACAGCATAGTCTACGCGTGCCCGGCGGGAGGGAGGGTCAAGCAGGTCGGCAGCCTCACCGAACGGGACGAGGGGAGCGTCAGCCGCCTCACCGTGGACGCGGTCATCACGCCGGCCGACTGCATGGTGAAGATGGACGAGGCGACGTTCACGCTGGACGGTGATCCGTCGATTCGCTTCGTCATGCACGTCGACGTTCGCGACCAGAACATCACGACACTGGAGCTCACCGGCATCATCGGCGGTACCCTCAAGTACAAGGTGGAGAACCGGACGGGTGTCTGCCCGATCAACACCCAATTCAGCGCCGTGCCGGACCTGTCGACCGGCGATTTGACCCTGGACGGCGAACTGACGGGCACCGTCTGCGGTCACACCGTCAAGCTCGACATCATGGATGTCCTGCCACCCCTGCCCATCGACTGAACCCCCATCACATAGAAAGGAACACGACCCATGAGAACGCACACCTTCATCACCCCGAGAACGCTCCTCTCCCTGGCCTCCCTGCTGGCCGTGCTTGCCTGCGACGAGGAGAATGTGGTCGACCCGTACGGCTACTGGCCTACAGTGGCCGACTACGGCAACATGACCGGCAACTACGAGGGTACGGTCCAGGGACCGGGAGGCTCCCTCAGCCAGGCCGGCACCGTGGCACTCGCGGTCGAGCAGATCGACAACACCATCTCGGGCAACATGAGTATCGAGGCGGTATTCGGAGCGGGCAGCGACGCGATCGAACTGTCGTTCACGTCCGCCTTCAGCGGGTCCGTCGACCAGGTCCACAACCCCCACGTCATCCTGGACCTCAAGAACCCCACCTGCGGCGGCACCACCAGGTTCACGGGTGGGTACGCCGGCGAGGACATGACGCTCACGCTGGCCGGCCAGTACGTCCACAAGGGAGACGACTGCAGCTCGCTCGCCGTGTTGGACCTGGGCATTGCCGTACACAAAACGACCGAGTAGACTTGGCGTTGTCCAGGCTTGGGCGGTCCCGCCGGTGGTAGGCCGGTGGGGCCGCCCCTCCTTGTTGGGGAACCACCGGGCGTGGTCCCTCGGACTTTGGGCAACGCTTCGGCTGAAACCCGAGACGCGGTAAGCGGTGTATTGGCATGGCATGTCGTACCGCCGCCCCCCCGGAAGCCCGCAACGGGAATCGCCGCCGCATTTCGGACCGGCGACGCGCCCAGCCACCAGCTGATCCGGGGTTCCACCGCCAACGCCTTTGGGGAACACCATGACCATCTCTCGAGTATCCCGTCTTTGCACCGCTGCCCTCCTCTCCGCGTCGGCGATGATGCCGGCCCGGGCCCAGGAGGTGATCGATCTCCCAGACGAGGACCGATCGCTCACCGCCGGTTTCGAGGAGGTCTACCGGATCGGGTCGATCGCGGGCGAGGAGTGGGAGCTCTTTACCGATATCGCGGGTCTGGCCTTTGACGCCCGCGGCTTTCTGTACATCCTCGACCGCTCCGAATCCGATGTCCGCGTTGTCGTAGTGGACGACGCCGGCGGCCTGGCGACCGCGTTCGGCCGCTCCGGCGAAGGACCGACCGAGTTCCTGCGGCTGGAACACATCGCCGTGTGGCCCGATGGACGGACCGTCGCCATCGACCGCGGCCACGGCGCCTACAAGATCTTCGGGCCTGACGGGACTTTCGGGCGTGCCGTGAGGATTGCCGACCTGCCTGGCAGCGGCGGGGGTTTCGCCGCTACGGTCCGCCCCGCGCGGGAGGGGGAACGGCTCTTCCTGACGCGGCAGGGCTTCGCCAACGTGAGCCAGGGCCAGATGGATATCGACATGGGTGACCGCACGATCTACCACGTGGCCCTGGAGGGGGACAGCGTGGCCGGCACGCGCTTTGCCGAGGGGTGGTCGCCCACCCGGAGGGCGCAGAGTTCGGCCCAGGTCGAGGATCCCACGCGGGTCTTCGATGCCGTGGGCGACGCGCTCTCGTTTTTCGAGCCGCCGCTTGCATTTGACGTACTGCCCGGCGGCGGAGTCGCCTTTTCCGACTCTTCGGGCTACGCGATCAGGATCCAGGAGTCGGCTGGCTCCCCGACGCTGGTCCTGCGCCGGCCGTTGCGGCCGGAACCCGTCACGGACCGAATCCGCGGCCGTGTGAGGCAAGCGGCCATGGAATCCTTCGAAGCACAACTCGAATCGACGGCCGCGGCGGAACTCGGCCCGGACGCACCACCGGAGGCACGGGCCATGTTCGAGTCCATGCTGGACGGGATGAAGGGTTTCGTGGAGGGCGCGCGCTTCATGCCCGAGGTGCCGATCGTCCGGGATGTGCGGACCACATGGGAAGGGACGATCTGGGTGCTCCGCCGAGGATCCGACCCCGTGGGGGAAGCCATGGCCCTGTCGGACACGGGGGATAGCGAGCCGGGCCCGATCGATGTCCTCAGCCCGGAGGGTCGATACATCGGCACATTCGCGCCGGAGGAGACGACGCTCCCGCGTGCGTTCGGTCCGGGCGGCCTCGTAGCGTTCGTCGAGACGGACGAGTACGACGTGGCTACGATCGTCGTGAAGAGGCTGCCGGATGAAGTGCGCTGAGGAGGTGATTCATGCCGGCCGCCGGCAATCGCGACGCCATTTGTCGTGGCGGGCCATTGGAGTTCATCTGTCAAACTCGATCCGGTAGCGTACGACCCGCTCGATTCGCAGATCGTCCCGGGTTACCGCCCATACGTAGTCCGCACCGAAGACGGCGGGCGGATGTTGCGCCAGCTCCACGGGGGCGTCGACCGCGCCCAGCCAGGTTCCGTCGACCTCGAAGACATCGTACCGTCGCTTCTCGCCGAGCCAAAGCTCCGACTCCGAGTGGGGCTCCATCGACAACTCCACCCAGATGCGTCCGTCGTGCGCCGGGTAGAGGGCCGTGAACGGCGGCTTGGTCTCCGGGATCGGCGGTCCTTCCCATGTCCAGTCGGACTGGAAATCGCGCAGGTTCCGCTCGATGAACTCCCGGTAGTAGTCCCGTTCCGCCTGGGAGACGGGAACGGGTTCGTAGGAGCGCTCGATGCGCCGCACGCCATCCCCGAGGCGCACTTCGATTCGGTATTCGGTGGAGATCCCGACCAGGACGGCGCCGGTGGGATGAACCGCCCAGGACACCGTGGGGCTGAAGGGCACGACCCTGCTGGTGCTGGAACGGATGGGTCCCTGCGTTCGCCGGGCTTCGAGGACCGCGGGGGCAAACTCGGCGGCGGGAGTGGCGAAGGTCTCCAGCTGCTCTCCCTGCGGTCCCAGTACGATGATGTGCTCTCTTCGATCGGGGGCGTGGAAAGGGTCTGGCGCAACGAGGTAGGTCCGGCCCTGGGTGTCCGTCCAGAGCGGAGTGTTCGTCCGGTGGTTCGCCGCTTGGTAGCGCCATTCCGCCGTTTGCTCCGGCTCGGACCCGAGCACCTGCACGCGGGAATTCGCCGGATCGCACACCACCACCCGCCGGTCGGACAGAAGCGCGATCGCCTCCGCGCGTGCGAGTTCTCCCGGTCCCTGACCTCGGCGGGCCAGCGTCGTCACGTACGTTCCCTGGGCATCGAACACGCGAAGCTCCTGCGCCTGCCCATCCAGCACATGGATGTTGCCATCTTCGTCCACGGCCAGGGATGCGATGCGCCCGAATGTGTACTCCTCCGGCCCATCCACCCCCTGTCCGATGGTGAGATCGGGCACGAGTTCGGCGACGCCATCCCACGCGCTGCCCGAGAGTGTTCGGACCACGATCGTGTCGCCGATGGTGTCGGTGACGATGTTCGCGCTGGGCGTTGGGCCGGGAGCGGGATCACATCCGGGTCCGCCGAGCGCGAGGACAATCATGATCCGAGTCGGGCAGCTGGCCATTCCAACTCCAACGCAACGGCGATCTTGAGCGCGACGCGGGCGGCTGCCGACGCGATGGGGAGTGGGAGCCGCTCTGCTGGTCACGATTGTCCTCCGCTACGGTTTTGCGGATCTGGGCGAATGTGTGTTGAACGGAAGCTGAACAGCCGAAGTTCACGTCCCAGTACACCAGCTAACGTACCTCCACAACAGCCTCGTCACCACGAACGCGGGCACGCCCAGCTCGGCGCTCCGCGAACACTGACCAGGCCGCCGGCCGCCCGAACGCCCCGGCATGGCGCTGCCCCTTCGTCCGGGGCACTATGATCCTGGGAGCCAATGCCGTTGAAGTAGCCGGGACGCTGAAGAGAGGAAGAACATGAAGACCGCAAGAACCGCGACACTCATCGCCCTGGCCGCGCTAGCCTGCCAGCAGGACCAGGAGCAACAGGAGAGCCCGCCCGCCCTGCCGAGTCTCATTCGGGACAGCGCGGGAATCCGGATTACGGAGAACCCCCGGCCACCCGAAGGGTCCCGCCTTCCATGGCGGATCGGACCGGAGCCGGAGGTGTCGATCGGCGAGCTCGAAGGCGAAGAGCCGTACATGCTGCACGAGGTCGGCAGCATCGCCAGGCTGTCCGATGGGCGCATCGTGGTTGCCAACCGTGGCTCCAGCGAAGTGCGAATGTTCGACGCGTCGGGAGATCACCTGGTGTCGTGGGGAGGGAGTGGCGAGGGGCCCGGCGAATTCATGAGCCTATCCCACGTTGCTCCATGGCCCGGCGACTCGATCGTGGCCTGGTACTCGCCGGGGCTCGGCATCTCCGTCTTCGATTCGGAGGGCAACTACGGTCGCTCCTTCGCCCTCCGGAGTGGCGTGGCCGAGTCGTGGCGACAGCCCCGCCCGATCGACGTGCGAGCGGACGGGACGATCCTGTCCATCAACGATCCGGAGGACGCGGACACGGCGGTGGTCGATATCTGGGATGCCGATGGCGCTCTGTACGCCTCGATGGGCACGCATCCGCACAGAGAGGTGATCGTCACCACGGACGAGCGGGGATACAATGAACTGGATTTGCCGGCCTACGGCCGCGAGCTGGTGACGGGCCAATGGGGCGATCTCGTCGTGGCCAGCCACACCACACGGTACGAGATACGGGCGTTCCGGGACGACGGCACGCTGGCGCGCATCGTTCGGCGTGAACACGTTCCGCGGGCGACCACCGAGGCCGATCGCGAGGCGTACATCGAGAGTGAGCTCGCGAGGATCGAGGAAATGCTCGCGAGGGCTGCGTCTCTGCCCGGGCTCGAGGGGATGGAAATACGGGCACACCTGTCGTCCTTTCGTGGGGAACAGGGGCGCGAGTTGTTCGGGGCCACGCCTCTGGCCGCAACCTTCCCCGCGTTTTCGACGATCCTGTCCGACGCGTCAGGCAACCTCTGGGTGCGGGAATACGATTTTCCGCGGGAGGAGAGACCAGCACCACTTTGGACCGTCTTCGATCCGGAGGGGCGGGTGTTGGGGTTCATCGAGACGCCGGAGGGTTTGCGAATCGGCCAGATTGGCGAGGACTACATGCTGGGCCACTATCAGGACGAGCTGGAGGTGGAATATGTGCAGGTGTGGGCGCTGGAGAGGTCGGGGAGGTGAAGCGGGGAGTGGCTTACGAGCGAACTCGAATCGTCGACTCCTCGACGATCCACAGGCGTCTTTCGAGCTCCGCCCGCTCAAGACTTCGGAGAAACCTCCTTACGACGGCAAGAACGTGGTCGCGAGCCTGCGACCGAAGTCGAAACACTACGATGCCCGAGTAGTTGCCGGGCGGGTACGTCCGAAGGGTCCGCGAAGTCCTTGTCAAATGTGACGATCGCACGGCGCTCGCGCAGGCAGATTGAGGCGACCTCGGAGTCTGGGGCCCCGCCGAGTCCCTGGTCAAGAACCGAGAGCGCATCATGACCGGCGCGTCGAAACAGGAATGCCATTTCAGAGGGCAGGTTCTCGTCGAGCTTGAACCGCACCGGTGAGCTGACCTATCGGCCCAAGGAAAGGACCCGCTCCTTCGCCAGCTCGGCAGCGTAGCACATCGCTGCCCTGACCGACTCGGGAGTCACCGACGGATAGCTGCGCGCGATTTCTTCGGCATCAGGTCCCGCTGCGAGGTTGTCGAGCACGGAAGTCACGAGCACTCTGGTGCCGGTGATGCACGCCTTGCCGTGGCAGACATCAGGGTCCACGGTGATGTGCTCTCGCCAATTCATGGGATCTCCAATCTCCAGGCACTATCCGGTTCGTGGCCCAAACCCGGAACGTCGAACCGACATCAATCCTGGCACCAAGGTAACAGCTATCGATGTGTCCGGGACTCCCCGGGCCGTCGACAGCCAGTTCAGGTGCAAAGACCCGGCGGCTCCACAACACACCCCACCTCGGAAACCACCAACGATTCAGCAGCGTAGACCTGCTTGACAGCGTAACTTGACGCACCGAAGATGCTCGCGCTCACCCGCTCCTCATCGCCCCACCTCCCCATCCCCCCCTGACCCGGCTGCCCCCCAATGCTAACGATCAACAACCTCGTCAAAGTCTACCCCGGACCCGTCGCGGCGCTGCAGGGTGTCTCACTCGATGTCCCACAGGGCATGTTCGGCCTCCTCGGCCCCAACGGCGCGGGGAAGACCACCCTGATGCGCATCGTGGCCGGGCTGCTCGAGCCCACCTCCGGCACGGTCCACTTCAACGGCGAGGACATCGTCGCCGACCCGCGCCGCATTCGCCGCCAACTCGGCTACCTGCCCCAGGACTTCGGCTTCTACCCGCACCTCACGGGCGAGTCCATGCTGAGATTCCTCCTCGTCCTCAAGGGAGTGCAGGGACCGCACGGCGTCAAGCACCTCGCGTCCGAGCTCCTCGACCGGGTCAACCTTTCCTACGCCGCCAAGCGCAAGGTGAAAGGCTATTCGGGCGGAATGCGGCAGCGGCTGGGGATCGCGCAGGCGCTGGCGGGAGACCCGAAGCTGCTCGTCGTCGATGAACCGACCGCCGGCCTGGACCCCGAGGAGCGGCTCCGCTTCTACCGCCTCCTCGCCGAGCTGGCCGAGGACCGCACCGTGCTCCTCTCCACGCACATCGTGGACGACATCTCGGTGCTGTGCCCGCGCGTCGCGATCATGTACGACGGGCGCTTCGTGGCGGACACGACGCCCGCCGAGGCGCGTGGCCGGCTGGCCGGGACGATCTACCAGGGCGTGGTGGAGAAGGATGACCTCGAGCGGATCGACCGCGACTACCGCGTCACGCAGGCGATCCTGTTCGAAGGGCGCAACGAGGTGCGAATTCACCTGGAGGAAGGGTCTCCGCCGGAGGGCTTCGAGGCGGCGGAGCCCACGCTGGAGGACGCGTACCTGCTGCTGGCGCAGGCGAACGGGTCGGGGAACGCGGGCGCGGTTGGCGAGGAGGCCGGTTCGTGAACGTTTTCACAAGGTGGTGGGAAGTTACCCGCAGGGAGTTCCTCGCGGGACTGCGCCGGCCGTCCAACTGGGTGCTCCTCGCGATCGTCGGCTTCATGGCCTGGGGCCTGTCGGACGGCGCGGTCACCGTATCGACCGGCGGGTCGGGGGTGGGCTCCGAGCAGCCGCACGTCACTTCGGTGTTCAACCAGGCCATGATCCAGTGCGTCATCATCATGGTGATCGCGGCCTGGTTTCTGGCCATCTCATGCGGGATGGTGGTGATCCGCGACCTGGAGCTGCAGGTGGTCGAGGTCTTCCACTCGACCCGCCTGACCCCGCGCGAGTACGTGTGGGGCAAGTTCTGGGGGGCGGTGGCCATCTTCGCGGCCATCTGGGTGCTCTACCTGGGCTTTTCGATGTTCATGGCGCACGTCGTCACCGGGGCCGGGGGCTCCGATATCGTCGGCGACTTCGCGCTGGGCAACTACCTGTTCCCCACATTGCTCTTCGGGGTGCCCCAGATCCTGTTGTTCGCGGGGGTCCCCTTCCTCGTGGGCACGTGGACACGCCGCCCGATCCTGGTCTTCGCCTTCCCGTTGGCTTCGGTCCTCGTGGTGCTGACCTTCCTGTCGACCTGGTCCCCCAGCTGGCTGTCGCCCGAGGTCAATCGGCTGCTCATGCTGCTCGATCCATCGGGCTTCCGTTGGCTGAACGAGACGTTCCTCACGGTGGACCGGGGGGTGGAGTTCTACAACACGGCTCCCCTTCAGCCCGACACCGGATTCGTGCTCAGCCGGGTGGCGTTCGGGCTGGTGGGACTGGTTTCGGTTGCGGGCGCGGCGCGGGTCTACGCCCGCAGGACGCTGGCGGGCGGCGCGGAGTCGCGTTTCCTGCGGTGGTTCCGGCGCCGCGGTGGACCGGTCGCGGCCCCGGTGACCCACTCGCCCGCGACCGTGACCGACTTGGAAATGACCACTCGCCCGCTCGGCTTCTGGAAGGCCGCCCGGGTCATCGCCCGCAGCGAGATCCGGGACCTCGTGGTGCGGCCTGGGATGTATCTCTTCGTGCCGCTCATCCTCTTCCAGGTGCTCAGCACGACGATACTCGCCATCGGGCCCTTCAATTCACGCATCCTGCTGACGTCGGGCGCCCTGGCGGTCAACCAGCTCAACACGCTCAACCTCCTGATCTGCTTCCTGCTCCTCTTCTACACCGTGGAGTCGCTGCACAAGGAGCGCAGCCGCCGCCTGCACGAGATCTTCAGTTCGACGCCGGTCGGTACCGGTGCCGTGCTGCTGGGCAAGACGCTCGGCAACAGCGTCGTGGCGGGCTTCATCCTGATCGCGGCGCTGATCGGGGATGCGGTGATGATCGGGTGGCAGCAACTCTTCGGGGGCAGCCCCGTCGGGTTCGATGCCTTCCCCTTCATGGCGACCTGGGGGCTGGTCCTCATCCCGACCTTCATCTTCTGGACGGCCCTGGTCACCGCGCTCTTCTCCTTGTTCCGCAGCCGCTACGTCGTGTACGGACTGGGGTTGCTGCTGATCATCGTCACCGTCTTCCGCACGCAGACCGGTGATCCGCTGACGTGGGTGACCAACTGGCTCGGGTGGGGCGTCGTCAACTGGAGCGACATGGGTCCCTTCACCCTGCACGGCACGCCGCTCGTGCTCAACCGACTTCTCTATCTGAGCTTGGTGCCGCTCCTGGTGGTGCTTTCGGTGAAGTGGTTCGGCCGGCAGGACTTCGACGCGATGGGGATCATCCACCGCATCCGTCCCAAACCGCTATTGATCGGCACGCTGCGAGCACTTCCCTTCGCGGCCCCCGCCATCATCCTGGCCTCGACTCTGGCCATGAAGGGCGAATCGGGCTACCAGGGCGACGCCGCCGGCGAATGGCAGGAGGACTACTGGAGAAAGAACACCGCCACCTGGTCCGATTTCCGCATGCCCTCGGTGGCGCACGTGGACATCGGCGTCGACTTCGAGCCCGGTCGGCGGTCCGTCGCGGTCGAGGGCGAGTACACCTTCCACAACCACCGCGACCACGCGTACGAGAAGATCCCCGTCACGGCCGGGCCGTGGGATCCCATCGAGTGGACCATGGAAGGCGAGAGCTACGAGCCCGACGACCGCGCCAACCTCTTCGTCTTCACCCCGGACGAGCCGCTGGAACCCGGCGACTCGCTCACGATCGGCTTCAGCTACGACTTCGTGTTCATGGAGGGGATGAGCAAGGGTCCGGGCGGCGCCGGGGAGTTCATCCTGGAGTCCGGGATCGTCCTGACCGCCTTCAATCCCTCTTTCGCTCCGGTTCCGGGATACCTGCCCGGGATCGGCGTGGACGGCGACAATTCGTCCGAGCCGCGGGACTACGAGGACGACTTCTTCGAGGGCGAGACGGAGCCGCTCTTCGGGTGGAGCGGCACACCCTTCACCGTGCGCACGCGCATCACCACGCCCGAGGGGTACGCGGCGAACGGCGTGGGGCACAAGGTGAGCGACGAGGTCGTGGACGGACGGCGCACGGTCGTCTGGGAGACCGGCCATCCGGTCGGCTTCTTCAACGTGATCGCGGGCAAGTACGCCGTGAGCGAAGGCGACGGCACGGCGATCTACTATCACCCGGAACACGACTACAACATAGAGGAGATGACCGCCGCCCTGGACGCGGCGCGCAGGTACTACGACGAGTGGTTCTATCCGTTCCCGTGGGAGCTGCTGAAGATCTCGGAGTTTCCGGCCTACGCGGGCTACGCGCAGGGCTTCCCCACGAACATCTCCTTCAGCGAGAGCATCGGGTTCCTGGCCAAGAGCGACCCGCTTTCGCACGTGGCCTTCATGGTGGTCGCGCACGAGGCCGCGCACCAGTGGTGGGGCAACCTGCTCACGCCGGGCGATGGGCCGGGGGGCAACATCCTCTCGGAGGGGTTGGCCCACTACGCAACGATCCTCCTGCACGAGCAGGTGTACGGCGACCGCTACCGCATGGAGTTCAGCAAGCGGCTCGAGGAGAACTACGGCGATGGGCGCTTCGTGGACTCGGAGCGCGCGATGGTCAAGACGGACGGGAGCCGAAGCGGGGACGGGGTGGTCACGTACGACAAGGGGGGGTCGGTGATGTGGATGCTGCAGCAGGAGATGGGACGGGACAATATCCTGGCGGGACTGCGTGCCTTCATCGCGAAGTTCAACCCGGACCCGGATTTTCCGGTCATTCAGGACATGCTGGCCGTGCTGAGGGACTTCGCGCCCGACACGGCCGCGTTCGACGACTTCGCCGCGCAGTGGTTCCACGATGTGGTGGTGCCGGAGTATGAATTCTCGGACGTGACGAAGGAGCGGGAGGGGGAGGGATGGGTGGTGCGGGGGACGGTCACGAACGTGGGCACGGGGCGGATGGGGGTGGAGGTGGGGGCGGTCGCGGGCGAACGGTGGTCGGATGAGGGGGATGACCGGGGACGGACGGTGGTGGCGGGGGGGTATCGGGACGCGCGGACGGCGGTGGAGCTGGGGGCGGGGGAGTCGGCCGAGTTCGTGATCCGCGCCGACTTCGAGCCCGAGCGCGTGGTGATCGACCCGGATGTGATGGTGCTGCAGCTGAACCGGGAGGCGGCGGTGTTCGAGTGGTGAAGTGAACGAATGTTCCAACGTTTCAGCTGAAACGTCAGGAGGAGAATTCTGAGTTCAGTGGGATCCCGGCCATCGCGACATCGGGCGCACCGAACGCTTCAGGCTGCTCCCGACGGAAGCTGGATCTACCGCTTCAGCGGAGTTCCACGTCCCAGACGTTGAGCAGCGGGTCGCCGAAGCGCCCGTAGAATAGTTCGGAGACCTCTACAGTCGCGCCGTCCACGAAACCGCTCAGCACGCCCTCTCCGTCAAACCAGCGTGATCCCAGGAGGGTACAGGCGACCGGATCGAACACATCCAGGCGGCTGCGATACAGAGCCGCGGGATCGTCAAGGGGCAACTGAAGCGATGTGGTGCCGTCCGGCCTGGTCACCTCGGTCGCATGGTCCCGCCAGTCCTCCTGGCGGATCTGCACGATCACCCACAGACGCCCGTCACGCGTGATCTTGAGGTCTCGAACCCGGTTCCACGGCGGATTCTCCAGCGACCACGAGCCGTCGGGGGTGCGGAGTCCGTCGTCGAGGTCCGGTCCCTCGAGTCTTCCGCTTCTGGTCCCGCCCTCAGTCCAGGACTCGATCACGTAGTCCCAGAACGGCACCGCGAAGACATCCCAGGAACCGTTGGTACTCAGCCAGCGTTCGGCCGTGAAATAGTCCGTCACGCTGTCCTGCCCCGCGACGATGCCGAAGGACTGGACGATGTCGCCGTCATCGAGGACATGCAGCGGAAGCCCGGCACTGCCCTCCGCCTGGATCGCGGCCGCAAACAGGTAGCGCACGCCGTCGTCGAGGGGTGCCATGGTAATGCCGGGGTAAGCAAACCTCATCTCCCGGACCAACTCGAAGTCCTCCCCGATTACGGATATTCTCTTGAGGAGGTCATACACGTGCACGTGACCTTCGCTGTCCAGATGAAAGGGATGAACGCGGCCGAACTCCATCGGTCCTTCGCCCACCCGCCCGACCGTGGTGACGAACTCCCCGTCGGGACCGAAGACCTTGATTTCGGTATCCTGGCCAATCCAGTATCTGCCCTGCGCGTCGCGCACGATGTCGCTGATTGTCGAGGCGCCCGTCAGAAAGCCCGGTCCGGGCTCGGGTCCCTCTCCCCCGAGCCGCGCCACGTGGGTGAAGCCGATGGCATCTTCCCGTGGCTCGACCGAGGTGAAGGCGCACACTCCGTCGGCAAGGGATCCGGGGACGATCGCTCGTCCGCCGGGAGCGGAGTCGGTGCGTTCACCGGGCGGGGAATCGCACCCGGATCCTCCAGCCAGAACAAGGGCGGCGACGGCAGCGTGGACAGAGGGGAAGACCGGTGAAGCGATTGACGGGGTCGTGACTCGCCTGGCCATCTCTATCTCCTCTCGGTCAGGCGGCCCGACAGATACTTGTGGATGACGCTCGACAACAGCGTCTGATACGGGATTCCCTCTTTGCGCGCTAGGATGTCGCGTTCTTCCGGGTTCAGTTGGTCGTTCATGGCCATCGCGTCTTCTGGTATTCGCGTGTGGCCTTCCGTTGTGTCAATTGCGGTTTACAATATGTAATGTGTAGTTGTCTTAGTGCGGTCCACTGGGTTTAACGCCTTCTTCTTCACACCACCCGAGGTACTCGTCCACCGACCGTTCGAACTCCCTCCGCAACTGCGTGGCGTCCGTTGCCTCGAAGGTTGCGATGGGATAGGGTCCACTGTTGACGATCCGTCCGTGCAGGACGTCTATGGAGTCGTCGAACTCCACCGCGGCCACGTATCCTCTGTACTCCATCATGGCTCCACTCCGGCGGCTCTCAGGAACAGGGCGGTATCACGGACCGTTGCCCGCCCGGCGGTGGGTCGGGGATGGGGACGGTGTACCTTGTGGTGTCCTGGTTCTCACGGTGCAAGGTACCCGAGATTGGTACTGATTCAAGTGCCACTGCAAGCCCCGGTCTCTAAGTGGTCGACCCGGCAGTCCTCTGACTGCGAAGTTACCTTCAGGAACCATCACCGCCGACAGGAGCCCGACCCCGCATGCCGAATCGATGGAGAAACTGGTTGGCCCAGGCCGAGCACGATCTGGGGCAAGCAACCGCCTCGCATCTCGACGGCCGCCATGACTGGTCCTGCTTCGCGGCCCACCAGGCAGCGGAGAAGGCAGTCAAGGCGCTCCATCTGGCACTGGGACGGGAAGCTTGGGGTCATGTGACCGCAAGACTGCTGAACGAGTTGCCGACCCCTCCACCCGCGGAATTGATCGACCGTGCCAGGATACTCGACAACTATTACGTGCCCGCGCGGTATCCGAACGGTCACGTGGAGGGCCCGGCATTCGAACACTACGGTTCTCTTCACAGCTCCCAGGCCCTGGACCATGCCCGTGCCGTCATCGACTTCGTCCGTAAAGCTCTGGCCGACGCCTGACGTCGTGCTGGGGGCACTTGAGGATTGGGCCGCCCGCCAGGCGAGCGGACGTCCCCATCTCATCGCGCTCGGATACTTTGGTTCCTACGCCCGGGGCGACACCGGCTTCGGGAGCGATCTCGACGTGGTTGCGGTCGTGGAACACACCGATGTACCCCGCATGGAACGCAATCGCGACTGGCCCTATGAACGTCTTCCCGTTCCGACCGATCTCCTGGTCTTCACCGTGGATGAGTGGCAGGCGATGATGGAGCGCGGGGGACGCTTCGCGAGCGTGATGAAGGATGAAGTGGTATGGGTCATCGGGTCGCGGCCTTGATCGCGCTGCCCACCGCGGCACCCCTGAGCGAACACCGGCTCAGGTGATCGTCAGCGATGCCGGGGCGCCCAGACACGCACCCGATAACCTCGGAAACCCGCTCCTCGCAACCGGCGTAGAGTCGTTGACCACACGACTTCGACACACCGACCAGCAGGCCCGATGATCGAGCACCCCCTTTCCAGCACCAGCCCCACGCCCCGCCGCCCCAGGAGCCAGTGGGGATTCCTGCCAGGGGCTCTTGGATGCTCCTATGGATCGTCCCACTGCCGGATCAGCGAGCAACCCGGCTCGTGAACAGTTTCACAAGGTGGTGGGAGGTCACCCGCAGGGAGTTCCTGACCGGCGTTCGCCGGCCGGCCTACTGGATCCTCCTCTTCCTCATGGGGTTCCTGGCGTACGGGCTGTCGGGCGGTGCGGTGACCATTGCTTCGGGTGGTGGCGAAGCCGGCGACCCCCACCTCACGTCGGTCTTCGGCCAGAGCAGGGTCCAGGCCGTCTTGCTCATTTCGCTGGGCGCTCTGTTCCTGGCGGTCATCTCGGGGCTGACGGTGATCCGGGACATCGAACTCCGGGTCATGGAAGTGCTCCATGGGACGCGCCTCACCGCCCGCGAGTACGTGTGGGGCAAGTTCTGGGGGGGTGTGGCCGTCTTCGCCTTCATCTGGATGCTGTACTTGGGCATGTCGATCGGTTTCAACCACATCGTGCGGAGTACAGGGGACCACATCGGTCCCTTCTCCCTGGAGAACTACCTCTTCCCGACGCTGCTCTTCGGACTCCCGCAGGTCCTCCTGTTCGCGGGCGTGCCTTTCCTGATCGGCACTTGGACGCGCCGCCCCCTCCTGGTCTTTCTGTTCCCGATGGTGATACTGCTGCTCTGTTTCACTGTGCTCACGACCTGGTCGCCGACCTGGCTGTCCCCGGAGGTCAACCGGGTGCTGATGCTGATCGATCCGTCGGGATTCCGCTGGCTGAGCGAGACCTTCCTCACGGTCGACCGCGGAGTCGACTTCTACAACACGTCCCCGCTGTACCCCGACGCGGGTTTCGTGGTGACCCGGCTGATCTTTGCCGCCGCCGGGCTGGTTGCCGTGGCAGGAGCTGCGGCGAGCTACCGGCGGCGCCTGCGGGTGGGAGGCTCGGATTCGCGCATCATGCGACTGTTTCGCCGTCGCCGCCGTACCCCTGCGGTGGCCGGGCCGGTGCCGGCAGCCTCGTTCAGGGACCTGGGCATGACGACGAGTCCGCTCGGCTTCTGGAAAGCTGCCTTCGCAATCACGCGGAGCGAGGTCCGGGACCTCGTGGCCCGTCCCCCGATGTATTTTTTCGTGCCCCTGATCCTGCTGATGGCGATTTCGTCGACGTCGCTCGGTTACGGTTTCTTCGGGTCACGCACCCTCCTCACGCCCGGAGCCGTTGCCGAGCAGCAGCTCAACACCCTGAACCTGCTCATCTGCTTCCTTCTGCTCTTCTACACGGTAGAGTCGCTGCACAAGGAACGGAACCGGCAGATGCACGAGATCTTCAACTCGGCGCCGGTTGGAACCGCTGCGATGCTGCTGGGCAAGACAATGGGCAACGCGGTCATGGCCGGGCTCATCCTCGGTGCCGCACTGGTGTCGGGGGCCGGAATCATCGTGTACCACCAGCTCTTCAACGACAGTCCGGTGGGGTACGATCTCTTCCCCTTCATCGCGACGTGGGGTGGTGTGCTGCTGCCCACCTTCATCTTCTTCTCCGCACTGATCACGGCGTTCTTCTCCCTCCTCCGCAACCGCTTCGCCGCCTACGGAGCAGGGCTCGCGTTCCTTGTCTACACGGTCTTCAGGCAGGAGACCCGGGGCACCCCCGGATGGCTGGGCAACTGGCAGGGGTGGGACTTCGTGCTCTGGAGCGACATGGGCGCGTTCAGCCTGGACGGCACGCCGATCCTGCTGAACCGGCTCCTCTATCTCAGCCTGGTCCCGCTCCTGGTCGCGGTGTCGATACGGTGGTTCCCGCGGCGCGACTTCGACGCGACGGAAACCCTGAACCGCCTGCATCCCAAATCGCTGGCGCTGGGAGCACTGCGCCTTCTGCCCCTGGCGATCGTTCCGATCGTGCTGGGGTCGGTGCTCTTCACGGGCGCCCGCTCCGGCTATCAGCGTGCCGGCGTAGGGGACTGGAGGCGAGACTACTGGCGGCAGAACTTCGCGATATGGAGCGGGTCGGAGATGCCGTCGGTGTCGCATGTGGACCTGGATCTCGAGATCGAGCCCTCGGAGCGATCCATCGCCGTCACCGGCGCGTACACCTTCCTCAACCACCGCGACTACGCCTACGACGCGCTCCCGATCACGGCCGGTCCGTGGGACCCGGTCGTATGGACGCTCGCTGGAGAATCCTACGAACCCGAAGACCGCTCGGGCCTCTTCATCTTCACGCCCGAGGAGCCCCTGGCGCCCGGGGATACCGTCACGATCGGTTTCAGCTACGATCTGGTGCGCCTCGAAGGCATGAGCCGGCGCCCCGGCGGCCGGGCCAGCCAGTTCATCCTGGAGTCGGGCGTGGTGCTCAACGGCTTCGAGCCGACATTCGCGCCGGTCCCGGGCTACGACCCGAATATCGGTGCGCCGTACTTCGAGGAACCGGAGCCGGAGGAAGACTTCTACGAGGGCGAGACCGAACCGCTGATCGGGTGGGCCGGGCAGCCCTTCACGGTGCGCACCCGCATCACCATCCCGGAGGAATACACGGCCAACGGCGTGGGCCAACTGGTCAGCGACGAGGTCGAGGACGGCAATCGCACGGTGGTTTGGGAGACCGACCACCCGGTGCGCATGTTCAACATCATCGCGGGTAGGTACGATGTGATCGAGGGGGATGGGACGGCGATCTACCATCACCCGGGGCACCACTACAACGTCGAGGAGATGTCCGCCGCTCTGGATGCGGCACGCAGGTACTACGCCGAGTGGTTCCATCCCTTTCCGTGGAGCGTCCTCAAGCTCTCGGAGATGCCGGCCTTTTCGGGAGGCGCGCAGGGGTTTCCAACCAACATCACCTTCAGCGAGGGGATGGGATTCCTGACGCAGCGCGACCCCCGCTCCCATCTCGGGTTCATGGTCGTGGCGCACGAGGCCGCGCACCAGTGGTGGGGCAACCTGCTCGGGCCGGGCCGGGGGCCGGGGGGCAATGTCCTCTCCGAGGGGATGTCGCACTACGCGACCACCCTGCTTCACGAACAGGTCTATGGCGACCGCTACCGGATCGAGTTCACGAAGCGGATGGAAGAGGAATACGTCAGG
>JAPPGM010000115.1:32267-36319 GCA_028874995.1 Gemmatimonadota bacterium
CTACAACAAGGGCGCCTGGGCGATGTGGATGCTGCAGCAGGAGATGGGGCGGGAGAATACCCTGGCGGGGCTGCGGGCGTTCATCGAGAGGTACAGGGAGAACCCGGACCATCCCGTGATTCAGGACATGCTGGCCGTGCTCAGGGACTTCGCGCCCGACACGGCGGCGTTCGATGCGCTCACCGAGCAGTGGTACTTCGAGGTGGTGTTGCCGGAGTACAGGTTGTCCGACGTAACGAAGGTGCGGGAGGGGGATGAGTGGGTGGTGCGGGGCACGGTCGAGAATGTGGGGACGGGGCGGATGCGGGTGAAGGTGGGGGCGGTGGCGGGGGAGAGGTGGTCGGATGAGGGGGACGATCGGGACCGATCGGTGGTGGTGGAGGGGTATCGCGACGCGCGGGCGGTGGTGGAGGTGGGGGCGGGGGAGGCGGCCGAGTTCGTGATCCGGGCGGGATTCGAGCCCGAGCGCGTGGTGATCGACCCGGATGTGCTGGTGCTGCAGAGGGGGCGGGGGGAGGCGGTCTTCGAGTGGTAAACGGATGTGGAGACGTTTCAGCTGAAACGTGAAATCCTCTCCATGGCGGCTGGCCCGTCTGACGTTCGGTCGAGTAGCCTGCGATGCTCCGCCTGTTCCAGCAGACGGAGTCCGTGACGTACGAGCTCGCGGACCCGACCGACCTGTCCTTCTACGTCTTGGGGCACGTCCAGGATGAACTTCACGTGGGGTACGTGCAGGTCTGGCCACTGGAACGATGGGACGGGGACGAGACTCGGCCGGCCTGCAAACAGCGACGAATCGTGCAACTGGAATGTGAGCGTCCTCCATCCTAACTAGTTAGGATTTTGTGATCGGCCGGGGATCCGCGATGGCCCCCCGGAGGGTATACAGGGCGCAAGGACGCGCTGCAGCCGCGAGGGGAGGAGCGTACGTGAGCACGCTTACCCGAAGGGAAATGGATGTCATGGCGGTCCTCTGGGACATGGGGTCCGCCACCGTCGCCGAGGTCAGGGACCGGCTCGACGACGACCTTGCCTACAACACGGTCCTGACCATCCTGCGGATTCTGGAGAGGAAGGGACTGGCGGGGCGGCGGAAACACGGCCGCGCCCATCGCTACCGTCCGTTGCTGGGGCGGGCGGAGGCGGGACGGTCGATACTCGGGCGCCTGCGTGACAAGGTGTTCTGCGGGTCGGCCGAACTTCTCATGACCCAGCTCGTGACCGAAGAGCAGCTGTCCCCGGACGCCGTGAAGAGGCTCCGGCGGCTGCTCAGCCAGCAGTTGGCGGCCGAGGACCGCCCGGAACAGGAGGAAGAAGAATGATCGCTGCATGGATGCTCTGGTCGATCGGAGCCGGGCTGCTTTTCCTGGTGGCCGGGCTGGCGGTTGAAAGGTTGCTGGACGGACGTCGGCGCTGGGTGTGGGCGGCCGCGGGCGTGGGAACGGTCCTGCTGCCGGCGGTGCGGTTTCTTGGGGATGGGGGCGGGACGGAGGGGGTGGCGCCGGTGGGTGCCGTCGTCACCCTGGAGCCGCTGGCCGTCACCGTGCCGGGGGACTCGGTTCTCCATTCCCTGGACGATGTGCTGCTGATGGGTTGGGTGGTGGTCTCGGCGCTGCTCGTGGTTGGGGCACTGATCGGGGCCGCGCGCTTCGCGTGGAGGCGGCGTGCGTGGGAGGATGGGGCGCTGCTGGGGCGCAGGGTGCTGTGGACGCGTGACTCCGGGCCGGCGGTGGTGGGGCTGGTGACGTCGCGCATCGTGTTGCCGGATTGGGTGGCGGGGGCGGGGCGGGCGCGCCAGGAGCTCATTCTGGCGCACGAGGAGGAGCATCTCGGGGCGCACGACGTGCAGCTGCGGTTCCTCGCGGCCTTGCTCCTTTTCGCCTTCCCCTGGAATCCGGCGCTCTGGATCCAGTACCATCGTCTGGGTCTGGCGGTCGAACTCGATTGCGACCGCAGGGTCATGGACCGGTGGCCGGATCGGCGCCGGCTCTACGGCGATCTGTTGCTCCAGGTGGGGACGGGTGGCAGGGCGATCCCGGCGATGGCCGTGGCCGCGCTGGCGGAGCGGCGGTCGCTGTTGGAGCAGCGCATTCGGAAGCTGTTCAGCAAGGCGCCCGAAGTGCGGTTGGCGCAGGCGGCCTTTCTGATGTTCGGCGCGATCCTGGTGGTGGGGATTGCCGTGATGGTGCCCGGGATCGCGAACGAGCGGGGTCAGCCTGTGCCCGAGTTGGACGATTTGCCCGCGGATGTGATTCCGTCCGACTACGTGGACATCGAGCCCATCCCGGAAGCGTCGGCGGTGGTGACGGAGCCGTTTTTTGTCGAGCCTCTTGAGGAGCTGGTCCAGGAGCTTGACTCCGAGAAGCTCCCTCCCCCTCCCGAGAAGGTAGAAACGGACCTCTCCGCGGCGCCCGCCTGGACGCACGTTGACGTATATCCGTTCCTGAAGAATCGCGCCGAGGTGGAAAGAGCTCTCGAGAGCGAGTACCCGCCTCTCCTGCGGGACGCCGGGATCGGGGGCACGGTCAAGGTCTGGTTCTTCATCAACGAGGCCGGAGAACTCGTCAAGACCCAGGTCCATACCAGTTCCGGCCACCAGGCCCTGGATGACGCGGCTATGCGCGTCGCCAGAGTCTATGAATTCTCGCCGGCCACGAACGAGGGCGAGGCGGTTCCGGTCTGGGTCGCGCTGGACGTCACATTCAAGTCACGTTGATCCCGGTCTGGAGATCGGCGACGCTGAACACGGCGGACGCCGGTCCTGCTTGAATCCGTGCCCCGGAGGTGGTCGGGTCTCCGGGGCACGCGATTTGTCCGGGGCAGCCATTCCTTCCGGCTCACTGTTTCCCGGGCGCCGGTTGCGTCCGTACACGCCGTTCCTCCGGCAGAGCCGCCGTGGCGATAGCTTTGGGCATGCCAACTTCGCCCCCAGCGCTCGCCGTCCCTCTGACTTTCGCGCCCCGCCTCAAGCACTACCTCTGGGGCGGTCGCAGACTGGAAGAGCTGTTTGGCCGGCGCCTTCCACCCGGCGTCACCGCCGAGAGCTGGGAGGTGTCCGGCTACCCCGCGGAACCCTCGGTCGTCGCTGACGGTCCGCTGGCGGGCCGTGAACTCCCGGACCTCGTCGCCCAATACGGGGTCGACCTGCTGGGACGCCGCGGAGCCCGCGCCGTCGAGAGCGGGACCTTTCCTCTGCTCGTCAAGCTGCTCGACGCCAGCCACGCACTTTCCGTCCAGGTCCACCCGGACGACGCCTGGGCCGCCGCCCACGGTACCGGCGAGTCGGGCAAGGACGAGATGTGGCACATCCTCCACGCGGAGCCGGGCGCGTGCATCGTTCACGGGCTGAGGACGGGGGTCGACCGGGCGGCCCTGCGCGGTGCTGTGGCGGAGGGGCGCGTGCAGGACGCGCTGAACCGGGTTCCAGTCCATCACGGGGACTCGATCATGGTTCCGGCGGGGACGGTGCACGGGATCCTCTCCGGGGTGGTCCTGCTCGAGGTACAGCAGACCTCGGACACGACCTACCGCATCTACGACTGGGACCGGCTCGGACCCGACGGGCGGCCGCGGGAACTGCACGTCGACCGGGCGCTGGAGGTCATCGACTTCGGGCACGCGGGTGCCGCCCCGGCTGAGCCCCGGCTCGTGGAGGCAGGTGGGGGGATGCGGCGAGAGGTGGTCGCGGAATGCGGACACTTCGTCGTGGAGCGGCTCCGGGCCGGGGCTGGGGCGATCTTTGCGGCCAACCTGGACGGCGAATCCTTCGAGGTCTGGGGCACGGTTGCCGGCACGGCTTCCCTACACCCCTCGCGTGCCCCGGCCCTCGGCATGGAACCGGCGCGGTTCATCCTCCTGCCCGCGACCATGGGCCCGTTCACCCTCCAGGCCCTCACGGAAACCGTCGCGATACGCGTCTTCCTGCCCTGAAGGAAGGGGGGGCGCGGGGGGGGGCCCCCCCCAAAAAAACCCCCAAAAAACCCCCCCCCCGGCGAAAAACCCCCACCAGCCCCAAAAAAATAGGGTAAGTGTAATTTAAAAAAAAAAAACAA
>JAPPGM010000115.1:36329-41532 GCA_028874995.1 Gemmatimonadota bacterium
ACCCCGAACCTGCCGATTAAGAGTCGGATGCTCTACCAGTTGAGCTAGCAGGGCCGAAAACGGGGTTCAAATGTAAACTCCCGGCGACGGGCGCAACACTCTCCGGGTCGGCAATGCTCCTCAGTTCTTGTCGCGGGTCTGGCGGTCATCAGCACTTAGCCGGGAGAGCGGTCACCTCAGGGACCGGTGCCCGTCTCTCCCGCACCAGGCCGGCCTTGCCCCTCGTCCATCCCGGGTCGGCCGCGCTGGCCACGCCAACGATCCATCCCGGGCCGGCTGCGCTGGCCACGCCAACGATCCAAACCGGGTCGGCCGCGCTGCCCACGCCAACGGTCCACCTCCGGTCGGCCGCGCTGCCCGCGCCAACGGTCCACCTCCGGCCGGCCGCGCTGCCCGCGCCAGCGGTCCCCCCCGGAGCGGCCCCGCACGGCGCCCTGCCGCCACGCCGCCCTCCGGGTCATCTGCCTTAGCTCCCGCTTCTGCTCGGCGGTGAGGATCCGGTCATACCGATCCCTCAGGGCGTCCCGGCTCGCTTCGGCTTCCTCCCGAATCGCCGAGAACTCCTCACGGACGGAGTTACGTTCGCGGATACCGGCGCGGGTTTCCGACCGGAGGCTCATCAGCTTCGAGGAATGCGCGGCGCGCGCTTCCAGCATTGCGACTCTGACGGCCTCCAGCTGATCTCGCTGCTCCTGCGTCAGCTCCAGCCGCTCGGCGAGCCGCAGCGACAGCTCCACGGGGCTCATGCCGGTCACGGCCGGTGCGGCCGCAACCCGGCGCTGGGCCGAGAGGCCCGGTACGGCGATGGCGATCATGGCCGCGGCGGTGATGGTGGCGCCGGCGGCTCTGAACACGGTGTTCGATATGGTGAAAGGTGCGGGAATCATCGTTTCCTCCCTGTTTTGCGGGTTTCAGTGATGCATCGTGTCGAAACGGGGTTTACGTTTATTGTCCCCGTCCCGGAACGAAGACAGGCCGGGACCCGAGTCCGTTAGGAAAGCGCAGATGTTCTTCAAGCAAATCGTCGATGAGAAGCTGGCCCAGTACGCATACCTCGTCGGATGCCAGCGCACCCGCGAGGCGGTGCTCATCGACCCGCAACGCGATATCGACCGCTATGTGAAGATCGCGCGCCGGGAAGGGCTGCGGATCACGGCGGTGGCCGAGACCCACATCCACGCCGACTTCCTGTCCGGTTGCCGTGAGTTCGTGGAGCGGCGCGGGTGCCGGGCCTTCCTCTCCGCCGAGGGCGGGTCCGATTGGCAGTACCAGTGGGCGGAGGGGCACGGCGGGGTCACGCTGCTCACGGACGGTGACCGGTTCACCGTTGGCGGGATCGACTTCCAGGCGGTACACACGCCCGGCCATACCCCCGAGCACATGAGCTTCCTGATCACGGACCGGGGGGCCGGCGCCGGCGAGCCGATGGGGATGGTTTCCGGCGACTTCGTCTTCGTGGGCGACCTGGGGCGGCCGGACCTGCTCGAATCGGCGGCGGGCCATGCGGGCGAAATGGAGCCCTCGGCGCGGCGCCTCCACGCCTCCGCGCTTGAAGTCTTCGAATTGCCCGACTACCTGCGCATCTGGCCCGGCCACGGGGCGGGGAGCGCCTGCGGCAAGGCGCTGGGCGCCGTGCCAGACACCACCGCCGGCTACGAGAAGCGGTTCAGCCCGGCGCTGGCGGCGGTGCGGAGCGGCGAGGACGCATTCGTCGAGTACATCCTGGATGGCCAGCCCGAACCACCACTCTACTTCGGTCGCATGAAGGAGCAAAACCGGCTGGGCCCACCGATCCTCGGGGGACTTCCCAGGCCCCGGCAGCTGTCTGGGCTGGAGCTCAGCGGGGTTGCCGGCGAGGATGGAACGGTGGTGGTGGATACGCGCATCGACCGCCTCGGCTACTACGGCGGCCACATCCCGGGCTCGATCTACGCGCCGCTCAACAAGTCGTTCCCGACGGTGACCGGCTGCTACGTGGACCCGTCGTGGCAAATCGTGCTGGTCTGCCGCGAGGACGAGGTCGATGAGGCGGTGCGCGATCTTGTGCGCATCGGGCTCGACCGCGTGGTCGGCTGGGCGCCTCCCGACGAGTTGGCCGGGTTCGAGGCCGCGGGTGGAGCGCTGGCGACCATCGAAGTCATCGACTTCGACGAGGTGGGGCGGCGTCTCCCCGACCCGGAGGTGCAGGTGCTCGATGTGCGGCGGGCCACCGAGTTCGCCGAGGCGCGGATCGACGGCGCGGCCAACATTGCGCATACGCGGCTGGCAAGTCGGCTTGGGGAACTTCCGCGCGACCGGTGCCTTCTCGTCCACTGCCTGAGCGGCGCGCGGGCGTCGGCGGCCGTCTCGCTCCTCGAGCGGGAGGGCTTCGAGGTCGCGGCGGTCAACGACATCTTCACCGAGGGATACCGCTATGCGGGGTAGCGTCCTCGGCGGCCGGCCCCTCCGGATCGCCCGGCCAGCCTGCGGACTGCTGGCAGCCGCCCTGCTCCTCCCGGCCACCGCCCATGCCCAGGACCGGGACACGGAGGCCGGACGGCGCGCGATCGTCGAGCGGTCCGTCGCGGCGATCAAGGCCGATCACCCCGAGGTCGGCACCATCACCGCCGCCGCGCTGATGGAGTCCCTTCCGACCGGCGACTTCGTCCTCGTCGATGTCCGCACCGACAAGGAGCGCGCCGTATCCACGCTGCCCGGCGCGATCAGCGCGAAGGAGTTCGAGAAGCGGCTGGAGGAGATCGTGGCGGAGGGCCGTACGGTGGTGGCCTACTGCACCATCGGCGCCCGCAGCTCCTCCTACGCGGGCCGGATGGGCAAGCGGGGGATCAAGGTGCTGAACCTGGAGGGCAGCGTCCTTGCGTGGACGCATGCCGGGGGCGAGTTCGTGAGCGACTCCGGCCCCACGCGCCGGGTGCACGTCTACGGGCGGAGCTGGAACCTCGCCGCTGACGGGTACGAGACCGTCTGGTAGATCACGAACCGTCACCGTCCCGGTCAACATCCCCGTGCTGAATGCGGTAGACGGGTACGGCCAGCACCGCGCCCGCGACCGATCCCGCCCAGTGGAGCCACAGCGAACCGGCCGAACCGCCGCCACGACCAGGCATTCACCGGTCAGGGTCCGAACGGTGAACGCGGCGGCGGTGGCGCCCGCCAACTGGGAGGCGGTCTATGGCAGGAGGTCCTTCCGGTCGATGCACCCGCTAAACTCGGTCAGGTATCTGGCCACGAATGAGGCGTTCCTGTGACGGAAGGGAGATGAGCGGTTGACGGCAGCAACAATAGGAGAGACGATGCGGCCGGGCCACGCCGCGCGAGTCTTCGCGTGTGTGGCGCTGACGGCCTGGTTGGCGCTTTCGCCGATATCGGCGCGCGGGGCTGCGCAGGCGCAGGAACGCTGGAAGAACTCCAGCGAACTGAGCTTCGTACGCACTGGCGGCAACGCCGCGTCCTCGACGTTTGGAATCTCGACCACGGTGACCCGCTCCTGGGAGCGGACCGAACTGAAGATCGAGGCGGGGGGAATCCGCACCCGCACCACGCGTTTCGAGCGCATCGCCGTGGGCACCGAGTCGGACTACCGCGTCGAGGAGAAGTCCGACAGCGAGGTCTCGGCTGAGAACTACCACGCCCGCATCCGGGCCGACCGCCGGTTTTCGCAGCGGACATCGGTCTTCGTCCAGTCAGGCTGGACCCGCAACACCTTTTCGGGGATCCGTCACCGGGTCGTGAACGTCGCCGGGGTTTCCACGCGCTGGCTCGACCGCGAAAGGCAGCGCCTTCGCACGGCCTACGGGTTCACGCACACGGTGCAGAAGGACGTGGTGCCGGATCCGGACGATTCCGGCCGTTTCCTGGGCCTCAGGCTATCCACCGAGTTCTGGCTCAAGGTGACCGGCAACGCCGAGTGGAGCAGCAACCTGGTCGTGGACGGCAACGGCAACGACCGCTCCGATGTGAGGGCCGACTGGACCAACTCGCTGAGCGTGACGATGAACGAGCACCTGGGGCTGAAGACCTCGCTCCGGACCACCTTCGACAATCAACCCGCTCTGGCCAGGCTTCCGCTCCGCTCCCGGGAGGGCGAAGAGACGGGCACCGTGCTCGCTCGGCGGGAAAAGCTGGACCGCGTCTTCACGGTGGCGCTGGTGGTCAGCTTCTGAGTTCCAACCGCTATCCGGCCGCCCGGAATCTCCCATGGCCGGATCGGTCACCGGAACTGAAGACGCCCCGTTTCAGCGAGGCTCTCGAGAGCCACCTCGCGGGCCCCGCCGGGGAGGCTCGGAGCGGAGGCCGAAATCGCGCCCCTCCACATACGGCTCGCCGAAGCGCAACAGCGTCGTCACCGTCGACCCCCCGGGCTTGATTACCAGAATGTAGAGGCGATCGTACTCCAGTTCGTCGATCTCGCCACCTGGATCTCCGCCCAGTGCCGCCACGAGCCGGGGGGTCGTATTGCTGTGGCCGGCCACGAGGTGGTGGCCAGGAGTGTCCATGATCCCGGCGGCGAGGGTCTCCAACTCGCGCGGATCGTACATCGCGAACTCCACGCCGGCTTCTTCGGCGAACGGGCGGGCGGTGTCGCGGGTGCGCTTCCAATCCGTGGTGTGGATGTGGGTGAGGCTCACATCGGCCAGCAGCGTCCTCAGGGTCTGGACTCGAATCCGTCCGGCTATGGCAAGGGGTGGATCGTCGGTTCCGTCGTCAGCCTTCTCGGCGTGGCGCACCAGGTAGACGACGACGGGTTCCTGGGGGGTGGGAAGGGGGTCGGTTGGCGTCTGAAAGGGAAGAGCGGGGACGCCGAGCGCCGAAACCGGGGAGAATGCGGGGGCACCGAGGCAGAGCAGCCACGATAGGGCCGCCATCGGGGCGAACCGGATTCTCGTCAATCCCATAAGCGGTTTCCGAATAGTCGAGTTCGACTCTGGGGGACGCTCCGACTCCCATGGTATATGATGTTTTGCGATAAGTCAAGACGTTTGTTCCCAAGGGGCACAGTGGGTTACGCTATGTGGAAAACATTTGTTCCCTTTCGGTTCCGAATCGGTCGCGCCCGGGGGACTGGCCAACATCCCCCGGTCGGTATCATCATGATAGGTGACCAGGAGGACGGGCTGAGGGGTCGCCGCCGGGAGTCCGCAGGGCTCGCCGGACGGAGGAAAGTCCGAGCTCCGCAAGGCAGGGTGCCGGGTAACGCCCGGGC
>JAPPGM010000024.1 GCA_028874995.1 Gemmatimonadota bacterium
ATGGCGCCTTTTCAGCACCCGCCGCACCGTCTTACGACATATCACGTGTGGCATGGTTCTAGTCGAATGCCAGCTCCACAAACCCCTCCGGCGGCCGCCGGTGCCGGGTCCCCTGTTCGTAGGCGTACGCATAGCGGAAGAGCAGCCCCTCCGCCCAGGGCCGCGCCAGAATCTGCAGCCCGGCGGGATGGACCCCTTCCGTGAACCCCATCGGCACGGTGATCGCCGGCATCCCGGTGGCGGGCGCCACGCGCTGGGAGTTGTCGCCCCCATATTCCTCGCGGGCCCGGTCGATGTGCGCGGGCGGGCTCAGCCAGGTGGGGTAGACGAGGGCGTCCACTTCCGCCGCGTCCATCGCGGCCACCAGGTCACCCAGGTACCCCTGGCGCCCCTCGTTCTGGAGATAGTCGGGACACGGCGGCTCCCACTCGGACGGGTGCACATCGGGCGGCGAGTCCGTGAAGGAACGCAGCGACCGCTCCACGTAGTCGGAATGCTCACCCGTCTCCAACACGGCCAGCACATCCGTGAACGGGGCCGCGTCCCCGAGCGAATTCAGGTACACATGCATGTCGTAGCGGAAACGCGAGCAGTACATGTTCTCGCGCTGAAGCTGCTCACCCACATCGAAGTCGAACGGGTCGACGACCTCCGCGCCCAGGCCCTCCAGCTCCCGCAGCGCCTCCTCGAAGACGGCGACCACCCCCGAATCGGCATCCTCGGTGTCGACCAAAGCGCGCAAAACCCCTATTCTCGCCCCCTCCAGCCCGTCCGTCGCCAGGAAGCCCGTGTAGTCGTCCTCCCCGCGCCCCCGCCCGGCCTCGGTGTACGGATCAGCCGGATCGTAACCCGCCACCACGTTGAACACCCTCGCCACATCCTCCACCGTCCGCCCCATCGGCCCCGCGATGTCGCGGTCGAGGAAGAGCGGGATCACGCCGTCCCGGCTGGTGAGCCCGATCGTGGACCGGATCCCCACCAGCGCCAGCCGCGACGACGGCCCCCGGATCGAGTTGCCCGTGTCGCTCCCGAGCCCGATCACGCCGAAGCTCGCCGCCACTCCCGACGCCGTACCCCCACTCGACCCCGCAGGCACGCGGTCAAGCGCATACGCGTTGCGGGTCGTGTCGAACGATGAACTCACCGACTGGCGGGGGCTGAAGGCCCACTCGGCCATGTTGGTCTTCGCCACCACGACCGCCCCAGCTTCGCGGATCCGGCGCACCATGAAGGCGTCGTCGGGCGGGATGCTGGCCGCGAGTGCGACCGAACCGCCGGTCGTGACCATGTCGTGGGTGTCGAAGTTGTCCTTGACGAGCATGGGAACGCAGAAGAGGGGGCCCGGTTCGTCGCCTGCGGCCAGCGCGGCGTCGAGTTCGCCGGCGCGGTCGAGGGCGGCCGGGTTGACGACCGTGATCGCGTTGATGCGGTCCTCGTAGGCCGCGATGCGGTCGAGATGGGCCTGTACGACCATACGGCAGGTGGTCGCGCCGGAGAAGATGGCCCCCTGGACGTCGGCAATGGTGGCCTCGACGACGGGGATGGGGGCGGGGGCGGGGGCACACGCGGCGGCGAGGGCGGCCAGCACGGCCGTGCCGGCAGGGCGGAAGCCCGGAGGGGGATTCATCATGGGATCGGTCGGTTCTGGTGGAACGTCCGCACCGTGCGGATCTATGGGATCAATGTACGCCCCCGCGCGGGAATCTCACGCGTCGTCTCTTCGCAACGGGACCGTCTGCGGTGCGCCCGCGTCACTCCCGGGGCCGGGGTGCGGCACCAGCCTGAGGGGCCACTCGTACACTCCCTCCAGGATCTCGCGCGACAACACATCGTGCGGATCGCCCCCGGCACGTTCGCGGCCGCCGTCAAGCAGGAGCAGCCGGTCGGCGAACCGCGCCGCGAGGTTGAGGTCGTGGGTGACCGCGAGCAGCGCGAGCCCGTCGGCACGGAGTTCCTGCAAAAGGTGGAAGAGTTCCATGCGATAGTGCAGGTCCAGGCCGGCGGTGGGCTCGTCGAGGAGGAGAACGGGCGCCTCCTGTGCCAGCGCCCGGGCGATCCGGGCCCGCTGGCGCTCGCCCCCTGAAAGCTCACCGACCTGCCGGTGTGCGAGCGCGGCGACCGCACACCGTTCCAGCGCCTCGTCCACGACGTCGCGGTCCCGGGTGCCGACGCTCTCCCACGGGCCGAGGTGCGCGTACCGCCCCATCCCCACCATCTCACGCACCGTCACCGGAAAGGGGGACGATTCCGACTGGGGAACCACGGCAACCGCCCTGGCTCGCTCCCGGTCCCCAAGATCACCCAGCAGCCGATCGTCCAGCAGCACCTCCCCTTCCTGGGGCGCAAGCGATCCCGACAGCAGCCGGAGCAGTGTCGTCTTCCCCGCCCCGTTCGGCCCCACCACAGCCAGGAGACTGCCCGGAGCCACCGACAGCGAGACCTCCCGCACCGCCGCCTCCTCCGCGCGTGGGTGCGTGAAGGTGAGGTCCCGTCCCACCAACACAGGACGCCACCGGCCCGGCGGCGCAATCCCGCCACCCCCATGACCCCCGCCACTGTCAGGACCGCCCCCGCCACCGCCGTCGCGACCACGGCCCCGCCCCCTCCCCACCCCCCTCACCGCCGCCCCCCGCGCATCAGCAGCACCACGAAGAACGGCACCCCCGCCACCGCGGTCACCACCCCCGTCGGCAGTTCCGCCGGCGCCACCACCACACGCGCCACCGTGTCCGCCAACAGCAGGAACGCGCTCCCGGCCAGAAACGACGCGGGCAGCAGCAACCGATGATCGTTCCCCCACGCCAGCCGCACCGCGTGAGGCACGATCAGCCCCACGAAGCCGATCACTCCCACCGCCGCCACCGACGCGGCCACCATGAGCGACGCGGCCAGGTACGCCGTGAGCTTCACCCGCTGCACCGATGCGCCCAGGTAGTACGCCACCTCCTCACCGCGCGAAAGGACATTGAAGGCGCGGGCCAGCGACAGCACCACCACCGAGGCCGGCACGAGGAACACGGCCAGCCGGGCCGACCCCCAGTCCGCGCCGGAAAGGTTGCCCATCATCCAGAAGATCGCCGAGCGGAACGATTGAAGGTCGGCGAGCGAGAGCAGCAGCAGGATGATCGCGTTGAAGAACGCACCCGCGATCACCCCCGAAAGGATCAGCACGCGCGTGTCCATGCCGCCGCGCGACGCCCTCCGCGCGATCGCCAGCACCAGCGCCATCGCCCCGACCGCGCCCAGAAAGGCGCCGAGCGACAGCGTCCACGGAAGCGCCACGGCGAGGCCGGTCACGAACACGCAAACCGCCCCGACCGCGGCCCCCCCCGAGACGCCGAGCACATACGGTTCGGCCAGGGGATTGCGCAGCAGCGCCTGAAAGGTGCAGCCGCTGAGCCCGAGCGCCCCGCCGACCAGCGCGGCCAGGACGGCGCGCGGCAACCGCAACCTGAGCAGGATGGTCTCCGTGGCCGGATCGGCGGCTCCCGTCACCGCGCGCCAGAGGTCGCCGGGCCCGAGGCCGGAGGCTCCGAGAGAGAGGCTGACGGCGCCCGCGATCAGAACCGCCAGGGCAAGAACGGCGACCCGGCCGGAGGCGCGCCACGTTCGGGCCTGTACGGACACCGGCTTCCCTCCCTCGAAGGATGGTGTTGGTGTCGTGTCCCGACACAAGGGACGAGGGGGCCGCGTCTCCTGGCTCGAGGCGACTTCGCTCGCCTTCCCGGGGGACGATCCCGGTGGCAATCGAGCGAGTCGTGCGGAACCCCGGGAGTCCGTGGACTCGTGGCGGGTTCCGTGCCTCCTACAGTGGCGGGGCCGCGTCGGCTTCGGACCGAACTTCCGGTGACCCCCTCGCTACAGCGGGCGACGTTAGCGGCAGGGCCGAAGCGGGTCAACCCTGCACGCGCACAGCCGTCAGCGAACCACCGCCGTCATCTGGATCTCCACGCCAAGCCTCCCCACGAGCGGCAACCCGGCCACCGTCGTCGGCACCCCCTCGGGCAGGACTTCGGCCAACACACCCAGCACCGTCTCCGCATCGCGCACGTCGGTCAGGTACACCCACACATCGACCACATCTCCAAACCCGAGTCCCGCGGCCTCGAGCGTGGCCCCGAGTCTGGCCAGCGTCGCCCGCGCTTCCGCCTCCGCATCCTCGCCCCGCGCCAGCATCCCCGAAAGCCACACCCGCTCGCCCGTCGCGATCGCCGGCGACAGCGGCGACCGTCCCAGCCGCTGGCCCTCGCGCAGCACCACCCGCCGCTCGTCAGACCGCTCGGCCACGCACTGGATCTCGACCAGGAAGTCGGGGTTCATGAGCCCGCCACGCACCGCCGCCCGCGCCGGCGGATCCTCCGCGGTCACGAACTCGCGGTACGCCGTGTTCATGTCGCCCCAGAGCCGCACGTCGTCCAGGAAGACCTTGCACGCGACCAGGTCGCCATAGTCCATCCCGGCCTCCGCCAGCACCATCCCGATGTTGCCGAAGACGCGCCGCGTCTGGGTCTGCACGTCGCCCCCGACGGGCTGGTAGGTCTCGGGGTCGCGGCTCGTGGCCCCCGCGATGAAGAGCACTTCGCCCGCGCGAATCCCCCACGAATACGGCAGCGACGGCGACTGCAGCCCGGGAGGCGAGATCACCTCGGTCTCGGCTGGCGTCGCGACCGCGGAGATCTGCACCAGTGCGTCCCGCTCCGGCAGATCCGCCTCCAAGGTCGCGCGCGTGGGCGGGTTCTCGGCGAAGTACCCCCGGTAGACCCCGTTCATGGCCTGGAAGTGGCGCGAGTCCCGCAGGAACACGTTCATCGCGACGACGTCCCCGTAGCCGAGCCCGCGCGTGCCCAGCCGTTCACCGAGCGCATCCAGCACGGCCTTCGTCTGCTCCTCGATGGTCGTGAGGGGACCGGAGCCGCCTGAGGTGGCGGTGATGTTGGAGATGAAGACGAGCTCGGGCGCCTGGGGTGAGGCGGGGGCCGGGAGGAAGAGGAGAAGGGCAGGGAGCGCGAGTGCCGCGCGCAGCCCGCGCGACCGGCCGACTGGTCGTGCACGTTCAGCCTGCGCGGCTGCCCGCGCCCGGAGGTCGCGGGACGCCGTGGCACGGCGGCGGCGGCGATGCACGGTCAAGGTCTTCATGAGGTGATTCCTTCGTGTGGATTGGATGGTCCCCGCACCGCGCTACCGGCGGATCCTCGTCCGGCGATCCACGAGCACATTGTCCGGCGGTTCCGGCCAGAACCCCACGTTGTGCTGCACATCGTGTCCCTTACGAAAGACCGTCACGTAGCACAAAGTGGTCTCATACCCGTTTTCAGCGACATCCACCGTGCCGCTGCTGGTCGACGGCCGGACCTGGATCGGACGATCCTCGTCCGCCCCCGCGGTCACGTCCAGAACCGCCAGCGAAGACGCCTCGAAGTCGCTGCAGATGAACTTCCCGGCACCGTTTCGTGAACGCCACCAGTGCAGGTCCTCGCCGAACACGGACGTGTGCCGCGACCAAAGCGCGGACGGTCGCCCATTGATCGTCACCGGCACCCGCTGCTCACCCACGAACGAGGTCGAGTCGGCAGCCAGGTCCGTCACCCAGAGTCCCCACCACTTCCCCTCGTTCTCCACCCCACTCGGCCCTTCCCGCAGCTCGAAGCGGTACTTGCGCCCTTCCACCCACTCGTACTGCAGCATGATCTGGTGGCAGCCGCACTCCTCGTTTTCCGGATTCACGAGCCCGTCCGTGCGAGCCGCGTTGGATCCCCAGATGGAGAAGTTCACGACCTTCCCCCACCGGTTGCGGTTGCCGACGGTCATGTGCCCATCGGACTGGAATCCGGCATACCCGTAACCGATCGCGGGCGTGCGGTTCAGCAACTCGAAGTTGTACGCGTAGTAGTGGAGCAGATCCTTCCTCCTGAGGCTCTCCGGCGGGTCGACCGCGGGAAGGAACGTCCAGGCCAGGATGTCGTACGCGGTGTCCGGGAACTCGTAGTCGGTGTAGGTGTTGCCGGGGCCCCACTTCCCCCGCTCCCGATTGACCGGGAAACGCGCCTCCACCGTGTGGTTGCCGGCCAGTTGCATCGGGTAGACGGAATCGGTGGAGAGCGTCGCATCGCCCTCGGTCCAGCGGCCGAAGTCGTACCCGGGGTTGCCCCGGGCGCGGAGCGTGACCGTGAAGACCTCATCCTGCGCGAGTTCCCAGGACCCCGCTCCGTCCACGGATCCTCCATTGGTCGGCCCGGACGCCGCCTCCACCGACCGTACCGGCGGCGGCAACACAACGGAAATCCCGGCCGTATCCTCGACGTTCCCCGAGGCCGCAACCACGGACGCGCTTCCCAGGCTGACGGCCTCCGCAACGAACGACCCGGTCACGCGAACCACCGCCGTATCGCTCGATCTCCACGAAAAGGCCGCATGGGCCATCGGTTGGCCGTTGGCATCGGCGGCCGTGGCGGCCATCGGCACCGAGCCCGCGGTGATCAGGCTGAACGCGGCCGGTATGAGGGAGATGGAAGCCACGCGTTGCTCCACGGTCGCCGCGGCGCTTCCCGACGCCTGCCCCGCGGTCGCAACGATCGACGCAACGCCGTTGGACTCGGCCGTGACGACGCCGGCCGGGTTGACCGTCGCAACCCCGGCGGCCGAGCTGGACCAGGCCACCGCCACCGACATCGCGTTGCCGAACTGGTCCAGCACTTCGGCCGTCATCCGGGCGGTCTCGCCCAGGGACGTCAACTCGATTGCCGCCGGGCTGACCGTGATGGTCGTCGGCACCGGGGTGGGGGGCGGGGGATCGACCGGTTCGTCCCCGCAGGCCAGGACCGCCGAGAGCGTCAGGGCAGCAACCGCGGAGCCCGGTCCCGCACGATACCGCAAGCAGTCCACCTTCCTTTGCATCATCTACCTCGAGAAGGCTTCGGCAATACCCGCGCCACCGCGGTCAGCCGGATCCCGACACCAAGCCGCCCCCACGAGAGGCAGGCCGCGGAAAGATCTCTTCGCCCGGGGACCGCCGCAACGGCCTTGGCGGACCTTCGCGACCGAATCCGGTGTCTTGAAACCATGACGGGTCCATGGTAGCACGCCGCAACCCAACCGTTCTTCCTGAAAGACACGCTCACCCGAATCGGGATCTCACACAGGAGAGCAGCCCCATGAACAGCATTCCATTCACCCCAGGCGCTCGTTCGGCCGGTACCCACCCAGGACGCAAGCGGCAGGCCCTTCGCCACCTGGCGACGCTGGCGGTCGCGATCGCGGCTGCCGGTCTCCTCGCCTGCGAAGATCCGGAGGAGTCGCGCGGCATTGTGTTCGGGAGGATCGACTTTGACGATCCCGACTGGCCGTTGCAGCAGATCCCCGATACGGCAACCGTCGGGGTCCCCCTGGAGATAACGGTTTGGACAGGGGGTAGCGGCTGCTATGAGTATGCGTGGACCGAAGGAGGCGTTGACGGTCGGTCGGCTTGGTTCCGGCCAATCGATTTCTTGATTGTTGGCGGCTGCTCGACCCATCGCGAGTTCATCGAACACAGGACAACGCTGGTCTTTGAGGAGCCGGGGACCGCGGAGATCGTGCTCTGGCACAGTGACGGCTGGGCGATTCGGCGCGAGGATCACGACCAGGGGCGGAAGGTCTACACCGTGGAGGTGGCGGAGGCGGACGAAGGCCGTCCATCCTCGTGACCGCCGCAACGACCTTGACGAACTCCCCGGCCGAATCCCGTGTTTCACGCCGTGAAGGATCCATGGTAACACCCCGCGCACCTGGCCGTTGTCTCTGAAAGACGCCCCTCACCCGAATCGCAATTCCCCCTGCCCAGTGTCCGACCCCGAAGAACACCCGACTCCAGGCGAAGCCGACCCGTTCACGCCACTGATGGACGCCATCCGCGGCGGCTCCCAGTCGGCGCTGGCACGGTTGATGGATCAGTGCTGGCCGGAACTCGTGCGCTACGCCGCGCGCCAGGTCGGCGATCTCGACCTCGCCCGCGACATCGTGCAGGAGACCTTCATTCAGATCTGGGAGCGCAGGCGCGCATGGAAGCCACGGGGATCCGCGCGGGCCTACCTGTACCGCATCGTGCGCAACCTGGTCATCGACGAGAAGCGGAAGCAGGCGGTTCGGCGGCGATGGCTGGCGACCCGGGACTCGCGCCCGGCCACACATGTCGTGACCCCCGACCAGGTCCTGGACGCGAAGCTGCTCACCGAAGTATTCGAGCGTGCCGTGGCGGCGCTCCCCGACCGTCGCCGCGAAGTCTTCGAGCTCGTCTTCCAGCGGGGACTCTCTCACGCGGAAGCGGCGAAGGTGATGGGCCTGTCGACGCAAACGGTGGCGAACCAGATGAGTGCCGCGCTTCGCGCCGTGCGGAAGACGGTCGCCGATTCGGGCGCGCTGGAGGGGTGACATGGTAGTCATGGCGGGGTTCATTCGCTTGTCAGGGAAAACCCGGATTGGACGGGCCACATGAGACAGAAATTGCGAAAGATGGATGAATTGCTGCTCCGGCATCTGCACGGGCAGACGACGGAGGAAGAGAACCGGTCGGTCGAAGCCTGGCGCATCCGCACCGCAGACGCAGAAGGTGTTCTGGCCGACTACCGCCGCCTGATTCAGGCCGGGGAGTGGGCGGACCGGGCGATCGACCCGGGCGACCCGCCGCCCGTTGAACAGCTGATCTGGCGGGCGGAGGCCCGGAGGGCGCAGCTGGCGGCACGCCCGCGGCCCGCGCGTACATGGCTCGGCCATCCCGGAACATGGATCACCGCGGCGGCGGCCGCCGTTGCCGGCTTCACCCTCTGGAACGTCTCGAGCGACACCGCCGGCCCAACGCGGAACGGTGCTGTCGCCGTCCGCGATTTCCTCACGACAGCGGACGAGACCGCCATGGTCCGCCTCGACGACGGCAGCGTCGTCCGGCTCGGTCCCGAAAGCCGGCTGACCACCCCCGCGACCCACTCGGCGGATGTGCCCACGCGGCAGGTTACCCTCGAAGGGGAGGCATTCTTCTCCATCGCCGCAGACGAGGCCCGGCCGTTCGTCGTCACCACGGCCGCCGGCTCGGCTCGGGTACTCGGGACGCGCTTCCACCTTGCCGCCCAGGCCGACGAGCTGGCCGTCGTGGTCGTGGAGGGGCGGGTCGCGCTGGCCGGCCCGAACCAGGAGGTGGAGGTCGGCGCGGGACAGGCAACCCGCCTGGTGCGCGGGAGCGCGGAACCGGTTGCGGACGCTCCCCCGATCGAAGAGGTGGCGGACTGGCTCCGCGGTTTCCTGATCTTCCACGACACTCCGCTCGCGGTGGCGATGCGGGAGGTCGGGGAGCGGTATGGTGTGGAGTTCGAGATCGACGATTCCGCCCTGAAGGAAAGGACTCTGACGATGTGGTTCAACGGGAAGTCCCTCGAAGAGGTGATGACCGTCGTCTGCAGTGTGATCGACGCGCATTGCACCATCGGCCAGGCCGCGATCCGGATCGAGGCCCGAGATACCGGAGTGGAATCGTGAGGGGCTGGAAAGCGCGCGGGGCAAGATCCCCCGACACCCGGCCGGCGATGCTCCCGACACGGGCAGGCCTGCTGGCCGCCCTCGCGCTCGTCACCTCCGTCATCGCGGCCCCTCTTGCCGCGCAGAAACCGCAGGAGGTCGCCCTGCTTCGCGGCCAGACCGGCGTCGAACCCGAACCGGGCTCCCTGCTCGCCACCCCCGCCGGCCTCACCGTCGGCCAGCTGCCCCTCGCCGCGGCGCTCACCCGGCTCTCCGAGCGCTCGCGCGTCCAGATCGCCTTCAGCCCCAGCCTTCTCCCCACCGGCCACCAGGTCGCCTGCGAATGTGCCACGCTGAACATTGCGCGCGCCCTCGACCACATGCTGGAGGGCACCGAGCTGGGGTACGTCGAACTGGGACCCCAGGTGATCGTCGTCCCCTTGGCCCCACCCGAAGCGCCGCGCTTCGACGCGACCATCAGGGGCAGGGTCCGCACCGAGGTCGCGATTCCACTCGAGGACGCAACCGCCATCCTCCGCCCGGCGGGCGATTCCACCGGCGAGCGGATGGCCTTCACCGACGGGCTGGGCTTCTTCGCCTTCCACGACCTGGCCGCCGGCGCCTACGAGCTCACGGTCGGCCGCCTCGGCTACGCGGGCCACGACGAAGCTGTCACCGTAGCGCCCGGTGGCGTCGTCGAGGTCGGGATCGCACTGGCCGTGCGGCCGGTCCCGGTCGAGGGGATCCAGGTGGACGGTCTCGGCGAGCGCGACCGGGCGCGCTTCCGGGAGTCGGCGGCGGGCGCACCCATGGAGATGGACCGCGCCGGTGTCCGGTCCATACCCGGCGCGGCCGAGGCCGACCCGGTCCGAACGGTCGACGCGCTACCGGGCGTCACCCGGGTGTCCGAGATCGGAGCCTCCTTCAATGTGCGCGGAGGCTCGGCGGACCAGAACCTGGTCCTGCTGGACGGCGTCCCCATCTTCAATCCCTTCCACATGCTCGGGATCTTCTCGGTCTTCAATGCCGACATGGTCAAGCGGACGCAACTGCGTTCGGGAGGCTTCGCGCCCGAGTACGGAGGCCGGGCGTCGTCGGTGCTTCTCGTCGAGAGCGACCTGGGCGACGGGAAGTTCGGAGTCGACGCGGGACTCAGTCTCCTCACGGCGCGGCTCTCGGTTTCCGGGGGACTGCCGGAAGAGGTCAGGGACGGCTTCGGGCTGGCCGCCGCACGGTGGCGGATCTCCGGACGCCGCAGCTACGCCGACGTCCTGGCCAACCCGTTCCTGTCGGCCGACTTCCCCTACCACCTGAGGGACCGGCAGTTCGGCTTCGAGGCCTGGACCAGGGGCGGAAGCCGGCTGGGGATCACCTACTATTCGGGGACGGATGCCTTCAATCTGACGGCCTACGAGCGCCTCGAACACTCTACGCGGAACCAGGAACTCCACCCTGAACAGGACGTCACCTGGCGTTGGGGGAACAGGGCTCTCGGCTTCTCCTGGACCCGTCCCGGCTCCAATGGAGGCTCGCTCGACGTCCACGGGTCGTACTCGCGCTTCGAGGGCGACTTCAACCTGTCCGAGTTCGGGTCGCCGATGCTGGAGACCGCGATTCGCCGACTGTCGCTGGGCGCGGACCTGGAGGTCAGGCCCACAGCGGCGTTCCGTTGGAAATCGGGCCTGGGCCTCGAGGCGCTGGAACATTCGGACGAGAGCAGAGGCGAACTGGAGTCGCTGGTCAGAAGCGGCCGGTCGACCGGCCTGGGGGCATCCGCCTATTCACAGTTCAACTGGTCTCCCAACCCGCGGTGGCTCATGGAGGGCGGCCTTCGCCTGGACCACTGGTTCGACAGCGGGACCAGCACCTCGCCCCGAATCGCCCTCAAGCGCTTCCTGTGGGACGGGCGCTGGGCGGTGCGGCTGGACGCCGGACGCTACGTCCAGTTCCTGCAGTCGGTGCGGGACGAATCCCTGCCGATCGCGCTGGATTCGTGGGTGCTCGCGGGCAACGAAGTGACGCCGCTGGTCTCCCGCCAGTTCCAGGGGGGACTGGAAGGCTTCTTCGGCACCGATGACGAGTGGTTCGCCTCGGCGGTGGGATTCCATCGCGGCTACGAAGGTCTGGCCACCAGAAACTGGGCCGACGACCCCGGCGTCCGGTCGGACGACTTCAAGTCGGGCACGGGAAGATCCTTCGGAGCCGAGTTCCTGCTGCGACGCGGCAAGGGCGCGACGAAAGGGTGGGTTTCGGTCTCCCTGCTGAAGGCGACGCGGAAATTCCCGCATCCGGGGCGCGCGGGCATCGACAACATCGTGCCGGCCGTCGAGTACGCTCCCGCCTTCGACCGCCGCCTGGCGCTGGACCTGGTCGTTCAGCGCCGGCTGCCCTGGAGCGTGGAGGGCGGGCTGCGCTGGAGCTTCGGCACCGGTCTCCCGTTCACCCGCCATGCGACGTACTCCGTCAATCCCCGGAGGATGATCGATCTGCGGCCCGGCGGCCGGGAGCAGGTGGTCTGGCTGGGCCCGAGGAACGGCGAACGGTATCCGGCGCATCATCGGCTCGACATCAGCCTGCGCAAGGTGATCCGGAAGCGCTGGGGCGTGGTGACCCCCTGGCTCAACGTGCTCAACGTGTACAACCGCAGGAACGTGGTGTTGTTCTACGAGTACATCGACTACTACGGACAAACCGGCCGCAGGGGCCTTTCGCTCGTGCCGATCCTTCCCACGCTCGGAGTGGAGGTGTCGTTCTGATGCGCCAATCATTTCGTGGTTCCCGCTGGCCGATCCCGGCGCTGCTGCCGCTGCTCGGCGCCTGCATCGTGGACTGGACCGAAGTCGGGGAACCGGCGCTCGTGATCGCGAGCGCGACCGTGGTCCTGACCGTCGACCCGATGGACTCGACCGTCCGGAGCACCGATGTCCTGGCCTACCTCGTCCGCGACTCCGCGGACGACCGGGTCCAGGGAGCGTCAGTGCGCATCGTCGACCGGTCCGGGCGGTCGTTGCGGCTCGAGGAGCTGCCCAATTCGCGGGAGGTGTGCCGCCCGGAAGGCGCTACCGCGGAGGGGACCTGTTACGTCGCCTCGGTCCCATCCGCCTATTTCGAACCGCTCGCGGAGCTGTCCCTGCAAGTCGCCCTGCCCGACGGACGGCAGCTGTCCGGGACCAGCACGATACCCGGCCTCTTTCATGCCCTCACGACTGTCCTCCGGGACGGGCGCTGCCGCGCCGATCCGGAAACCAACTACAGGATCCGCTGGAACCCGATCCGAGGTGCCTGGGCCTACATCGCGGAAGCGGAGTTCAAGGGGCTCAGGCGCAACCTCTGGGATAGTCAGAAGCCGCTGTATCTCACCGCCGCCTGGATGGCCGCACCCCCCCACCGAATGGGGTTTCCCCGGACGCTGATCGAAGGCGACGTGCCGTTCAACGCACGCAAGGCGGCCCGCAGGCTGGAGTCGGGCCTGCCATGGGGGGTGACGGTCGACCTGGCCGTCGCGGCGATCGACCGGAACTGGGCCAACTGGATCCGTCCCGGCCAGGTCCACGTCGCCGGCAAGGTTCCCGTTCCCTCGGTGTTCGGCGACGGCACCGGCATGTTCGGGACCGCCGTGCGCTGGACGGCGACGATCGAATCGCGGGACGCCAAGGACGAGACGGGACTGGTGGATTGCGATATGGTGGGCGTGAGCTCCGGCTAGCCAGGGACACCCTAGTCTGTGACAGATTCTACCATGAATCTGTCCAAGGGATCCGTTTTTCGGACTCGTTGACCGCCTCCGTCTACACCAGCATCCGTCTCCGTGACAGATTCTATGTGGAATCTGACCGCGAATCTGTCACGACCCGGGCGTTCGTCTCGCTGGCAGGGTTCTGGCGATCAGTATGGCGAACCGTTACGGTGTGCCATGCCAACGAAGACACGTGTCGCCACCGCCCTCCTCGCGGCCACCACCCCACTCGTGGCCGCGACCGCCGCCCCGCACCCCACCGCGGCGCAGCAGACACCGTCGCGCGTGCTGGTCGCGACCCACGCCGTGTGCCGCGCGGGACCCTCCCGCACGGCCGAGGTGGTCGCGCTCCTCGTCCCGCGGGGGAACCGTGGCGGACTCGGACAGCGGATCGCCCCGCTGCAAGCCGTCACCAGCACCACGGGCGAGGTCTGGTTCCAGATCAGCCCCGCGGACCTCAAGTGGGCCGACGCGGATGACGGTTGCTGGCTCTCCCAATCGGTTCTCCCTCCGTCCCATGGTCCCGAAGCCGATCTGCTGACCATCGCGGACCGGCTTCTCGGCGCGCCGGAGGGACGGCCGCTCACACAGTGGGTGGCCGCGCACAACCTCTTCCTGCACCGGTGGCACCGCGAGATGGTGGACGCTTCGGCCCTCTTGAGCCTGAGGCGTCTGGAGCTGCTGGACCGCGCGATGTCGGCCGTGGGCGAACCCGGGCGGCATCAGCCGGGTCCGGACCATCTCGATCCCCTGGTCCGCGCCTGGGTCGAGTCGCTCGGCGACCAGGTGGTGTATTCCTCCAGGTACACCCGGAACAGTTGGAAGGTGAGCCGCGAGGCGTTCGAGGCCCTCCACGACGCGAACCGGAACGACTCCGTGGCCGACGAGATCCTGCGCAGGGCCGCCGAGGCTCCATCGCTCACACGGGCGCGGCAACCCGACCGCTTCGGACCTCCGTCACCGGCCCGGGCGCGGCCGATGGCCATCATCGTCCCCGACGCCACCTGCCGCCGCGAGCCGTTGCCGGACGCCCGGGTCTCGTGGACGGCCCCGCTGGACCACCACTTCTCCAGCGACCGGGCCGACACCGTCGTGGCCGGCGTACGGTGGACCCTGGTGTCCCGCTCAGGCTGCTGGGTGCAGGCGTCACTCACCGCACCCGGCGACACCGACGAACATGTCCTCCGCATCGCCGAGAGCTACTTCGCCGCCCCCGAGCGACGGTCCCGGGAGTACCTCCTGCGGGTCTACAACGTCCTCTCCAGCCGACGTCACGGCCATGCGGACGCCGTGGAAAGGTCCCCCATTCTGAGCCTGCGGCGGATGGAACTGCTGGAAAGGGGGTTCGCGGCCGATGCGTGGAGCGTGGACCCCCTCACCCTGGCGGTGATCCGGACCAGGGATGCGGAACTCCGCTACTACGAGCCCGCGGGTGGCTGGTCTCTGCGCGACGAAGCCGTGCTAAACCTGTACGAACGTTACCGCGGCCAGCCCGAAGCGCACGAGATTCTCTGGCGCATCGCGAGCGCTCCGGCCCTGCACGACTGCGAAGGGGACCTGGCTTGTTTCATTCAGGCGGCAGTCCTGAACCGCGTGGCCAGGTACTGGGCCGACTACCCGGAGGGGCCCCGCGTGACGGATGCCGTGGCGCGGGCGGTCACCCGTCTGAGCCACGATCTCGAAGGGTGCCGCGCCGCGCGGGACGCCGAGGAGGGGTCCCGTGAGGCGCGATGGCTGGAAGGGGTGGGATGGGAGGAGCGGGGAGCGGAAGCCGTGCGGCAGCTCCGGGCCACGCTGAGCGATGTGCGGGAGGCCGCCAAGGCACCCCTCGCGCGGTTCCTGGATGACCTCGAGCGCTGCGCGGCGGAGTTGGGGGAGCGGTAGCCCCGCGACTGACAGTCCCTCGCTCAACACCCGCAACCTACTTCGGTTCCCGCCTGGCAGACCTCTCCCTCGGTCGCGTAGCCGTCGCGCTTCCACCAGTCGAGTCCCCCCATCAGCTCGCGGACCTGGAATCCCAGGGTCAGCAGCTTCAGCGCGGTCTTCGTGGAAGCATTGCAGCCGATGCCGTCGCAGTAGCACACGTAGAGCTTCGATTGGTCGAGCGAACCCGCGGAGCTCTCGTCGATTTCGCGGTGCGGCAGGTTGATCGATCCCGGTATGCGCTCGCGGGCGTACGCCTCGGCGGACCGACCGTCGATCACGACGACGGGCTCGTTTCGGGTGAGGGCTTCGTGGAGGTCCCATGAATCCGTTTCGAAGGCGAGTTTTGTCTTGTAGTGGTTCAGCTGGTCGATGTTCATGGGCCGTTCGGTTTTCGGACAGGGTTTGTGAGTACGAGATGCGTGGCAGATCGTGAGGCACACCAAGCAAAGATGCGAACGATTCCCGCGGCAGAAAACCGCCACGAACGACTACCTGCCTGTATCCCGGGGCGCGGCGGCACCGAGCCGATCCGACGGATGTCAACTGCGCTTGTCAACTTGTCATGTCGGGATTACATCTTCGCTGATTCCGTCTTCCGGATCTCCATGAACCCGACGGCAAAACGATGATCCTTCCGCTGCGGACCCCACCCTCCCCCCTCCCCGCCCTCGTGTTCCCCGTAGCCGCCGCGGTCATCTCCGCCTGCGCCGACGCCCCGACCCCCGACCCCCCACCCATCCCCCCCGAAACCCTCGCCGCCGAACACGAAGAGTGGCGGACCGGGCGCCGTAACAGCCTCGCCGACCCGGAGGGCGGCGTGGTGAGCTGGATCGGGCTGTGGGAACTCGCGGAAGGCCCGACCTGGTTCGGCTCCGACCGTACGCTTGCGATCGTGCTGCCGGCCAAGGACTCCCCTCCGCTTGCGGGGAAGCTCGACCTTGCGGGCGGTCGGGTAAGTCTGATTCCCGAGCCCGGCAGCGGGATCACTGTGCGGGACGGTGACCCGGTGACCGGCCCGATCGATCTTCAGGACGACCGCAGCGGGAACACGACCATCCTCGACCTGGGCTCCCTCGGGATGCGCATCCACGCCGAACGGGGCACCGACCGCCTCTGGCTTCGCGCGTGGGACCGCGACTCCCCGCGCACCGCCGCCTTCGAACTGCCCCCCTACTTCCCCATCACCAACGAGTGGCGGCTGTCGGCACGGTTCGACCCCTACCCGGAACCCCGCGGCGTGCCCATGGCCGACGTAAAGGGCGGCACGGTCGAGAACATCGCGCCGGGAGAGCTGGTTTTTCGCGCCGGGGGACGAGAGCACCGCCTGATCGCCTTCGCCACCGAAAGGAGCCGCGACTACCTCGTCATGCTGCGCGACTCGACGGCCTTCGCCGACACCTATCCGCTGGGCCGCTACATGCACGTCCCCTTCCCGGACGACGATGGCTGGACGGTGATCGATTTCAACCGGGCGTACAATCCGCCTTGCGCCTTCACACCGTTCTCGGTGTGCAGCTTTCCGCCGCGCGAGAACCGGCTGGCGCTTGAGGTGACGGCCGGGGAGAAGCGGCCTGAGGGGCCGGTTTACATTTCGATCCGGTAGCCAGGGGGCTACGGTGCGGGCGGCCCGAGACCGGCACGACCGTGCGGCTTCGAGTCCGCCCCAACTCGTTTTCTTTCTTGCGATTCGCCCATCCCGTCCCGATTATGGTCGCGGCGGCCTCCCGACTCTGAATGGTCACTACTCCAGGACCGCCCACGCCCTGATCCCTGCCTGAGCCACCCTCTCCCGAGGAGAACCCGGATGGCATCCCCCCCGACCGCAGCCGGACCCGGCGTCCGCTTCGAACCCGACGAAAAGCCACCGTGGCCGATCGCGGCCGGACTCGCGCTGCAGTACTGCATCCTCGCGCTCGGTGGCGTCGTGCTCACGGTCGCGATCGTCTTCCGCAGCGCCGGGACCGGCGAGAGCTACCTGGCCTGGGGAGCCTTCGGGGCGCTCATGGTCTGCGGCCTGGCGACCATCGTGCAGGCCAGGCGGTTCGGATGGCTGGGATCGGGGTATGTGCTCATGATGGGGACTTCGGGGGCCTTCATGGCGGTGTCGGTGGCGGCCATTCAGCAGGGTGGTCCGGCGCTGCTGGCCACGCTCGTGATCATCTCGGCGCTCTTCCAGTTCCTCCTCGCGGGGCGTCTCTCGCTGCTGAGGCGCATCCTCACGCCGACGGTGGCCGGGACCGTGATCATGCTGATCGCGGTCAACGTGATGCCGTTCCTCTTCGACTTTCTGAACAACGTGCCGGAGGGGAGCGATCCCCTCGCCGCGCCGGTGACAGTGCTCTCGACGCTCGTCGTCACGCTGGTGGTCATGCTGCGCTTCACGGGTCCGGCCCGACTCTGGGGCCCGTTGATCGGGATCGTGGCCGGGTGCATCGCCGGCGCGCTTTTCGGCCTCATCGACGCCGGGCCCGTGGGCGAGGCGTCGCTGGTCGGGGTGCCCGTGGCGGGGTGGCCGGGATTCGGTTTCGACTTCGGTCCCGCCTTCTGGGCGATCCTGCCGGCCTACACCTTCGTCACGCTGGTGGGCGCAATCGAGACGATCGGCGACGCGGTGGGAATCCAGCGAGTCTCCTGGCGCAAGCCGCGGGCCACGGACTATCGCGCCGTGCAGGGGGCGGTGGCCGCCGACGGACTGGGCAACCTGCTCTCCGGCATCTTCGCGACGGTGCCGAACACCACCTACTCGAGCAGCGTCTCGGTCGTCGAGATCACGGGGATCGCCGCGCGCCGGGTGGGAATCTGCATCGGGGCAATCTTCTGCGTGCTCGCCTTCCTGCCGAAGGTGACGCAGCTGCTCCTCATCATCCCCGACCCGGTAATCGGCGCGTACGCGATGGTGATCATTGCCGTGCTGTTCGTGCTCGGGACCCGGATCGCCCTGCAGGATGGTATGGACTACCGCAAGGCCACGATCATCGGGTTCTCCTTCTGGGTCGGCGTCGGCTTTCAGAGCGGCCAGATCCCGACCACGGGGCTGCCGCCCTTCCTCGAGCAGATGCTCGCCAACGGCATGACCTCGGGGGGACTGACGGCGCTGCTGCTGACCGCGTTCATGGAGCTGTCCGGGCGGCGGCGCATGCGCATGCAGACCACGCTGCGGGTGGAGTCTCTGCCACAGGTCCAGCGTTTCCTGGAGGACTTCGCCGGACGCAGGGGACTCGGGGACGAGTTGGCGGGGCGGCTTGCGCACGCGGCGGAGGAGACGCTCCTGCTTCTGGTCGGAGAGGCGGAGGAGGACGAGTCCCCCGGGAAGCGACGGCTGCGGCTGACCGCCCGGGCCGACGCGGGCGGAGCCGAGCTCGAGCTTCTGTCCACCAGCGGCGGGGGCAATATCGAGGACCGCATGGCCGTGATCGGCGGGCACGTGGCCGAGGACCCGAGCGAACACGAGTTTTCGCTGCGGCTGCTGCGGCACCTCGCCACCTCGGTGCAGCACCACAAGTACGCAGATACCGATGTCGTGACCGTGCGGGTCGATCCCTCCTCACCGAAGGGGTAACCCCGCCGATGTCCCCACCGTCCGAAACCCGACAGGACCTCCGCTACCAGGCCGACGAGACGCCCAGCTATCCGGTCTCCTTCGGGCTGGCCTTCCAGTACATCCTGCTCAACATCGCGGGGATCGTCATTACGGTGGCGATCGTGGTGCGGGCGGGCGGCGGCACCGAGGAATACCTGACGTGGGCGGCGTTCGCGGCGCTGATCGTCTGCGGCATCACGACGCTGCTCCAGGCGAAGCCGCTCGCGGGGAGGATCGGAGCCGGGTACATCCTGCTGATGGGGACCTCGGGGGTCTTCATCGCGGTGTCGGTGGCGGCGCTGCAGCTCGGCGGCCCCGCGCTGCTGGCCTCGCTGATCGTGGCCTCGTCGCTCTTCCAGTTCGCGATTTCGTCGCGTCTGTCGCTGCTGCGGCGGGTCATCACCCCCACCGTGGCGGGCACCGTGATCATGCTGATCGCGGTGACGGTCATGCCGATCGGGTTCAACCTGAGCTTCCAGGCGCCCGAGGGAGCCGGGCCGGCGGCCGCTCCGCTCACCGCCCTGGCGACGATGCTGATCACCATCGTGATCGTGTTGCGGGCGCGAGGGGCGCTCAGGCTGTGGGGGTCGGTGATCGGGGCGGTGGGAGGCTGTCTGGTCGCGAGCGCGTACGGGATCTACAACATGGAGCTGGTGGGCGACGCGGCCTGGTTCGGGGTGCCGGCCGCCGGATGGCCCGGTTTCGATCTGCGTCTGGGCACCGAGTTCTGGGCCATGCTGCCGGCCTTCATCTTCGTCACGCTGGTGGGCGCGATCGAGACGATCGGCGACGGCATGGCCATCCAGCGGGTATCGTGGAGGAAGCGGCGGGCGACGGACTTTCGCGCCGTGCAGGGGGCGGTCGCCGCGGACGGGGTCGGCAATCTCCTGTCGGGCCTCTTCGCGACGGTTCCGAACACGACCTACTCCAACAGCGTGTCGATCGTGGACATCACGGGGATCGCCGCCCGCCGGGTGGGCGTCTGCATCGGCGTGATCTTCATCGCGCTGGCCTTTTTCCCCAAGGCCGCGGCGGTACTTCTCGCGATCCCCGACCCGGTGGTCGGCGCCTACATCATCGTGCTGATCGCGATTCTCTTCGTGCTGGGCGTGGAAATGGTCGCGCAGGACGGGATCGACTACCGCAAGGCCACGATCATCGGGGTCTCGTTCTGGGTCGGGGCGGGCTTCCAGAGCGGCCAGATACCGTCGGAGTACTTCGGAGAGTGGGCCGGCCAGCTGCTCCAGAACGGGATGACGTCGGGCGGACTCACCGCGATCATTCTGTCGGCCTTCATGGAGTTATCGGGACCGCGGCGGCGGCGCATCGAGACAAGGCTGAACGTCGAGGCGCAGCCGAAGATCCGTGATTTCCTGGAGGACTTCGCCGCCAAGGCCGGGCTGGGGGAGGAGATGGCGGGGCGAATGGGACTCGCGGCCGAGGAGACGCTGCTCGTGTTGCTGGACCAGGCGGACCGGGACGAGGCGCTTGGGGAACGCAGGCTGCGGGTGACGGCTCGTGCGGAATCGGGTGGGGCGGAGCTCGAGTTTCTCGCCGCCACGGGTGAGGGGAACATCGAGGACCGAATGGCTCTGGTGGGCGGACGGACGGCCGAGGTTCCGGTCGAGCATGACTTCTCGCTGCGGCTGCTCAGGCATCTGGCCACGTCGGTGCGGCACCAGAAGTACCACGATACGGACATCGTGAGCGTGCGGGTGGATCCGGTGGGGGCTTAAGCAGAGTGCCACCGGGATTTGAGATTGAGCGACGATGCATTTACGATGGGCGCGTCGCTTCACCTGTTCACGCCGTAGAGATTGTGGGATCCCGGCGATCAACGAGGAGAAGAGCGGGCATGAATGGTCGGTCCTCGCGAAGATGGGTCTCGTTACTCGGGCTCGTGCTCTGCCCAGCGTGTTCCGAGCGTGGCGAACACCGTGTTGAGGCGCCGACCCCGACGCCGCTCGGTCCCCCAAACGCCGTGTTTCCGGAAGACTTCGGCTTTGTCCACGCGGTGCGGGAGCTCTCGGGGGGTCACGTCCTGGTTCCGGATCCCCTCGGCGAAGCGCTTTACCGGGTGGATATGGACACCGGAGTGCGCACCGTGATCGGGAGGCTGGGCGAGGGGCCTGAAGAGTACCGACAGCCCGACGCCGTGTGGCCATTGCCTGGGGATTCGACGTTGTTTGTGGACCTTGGCAACGGCCGCCTGGTGAGACTGGGCCCTGACCTGGAGTTCGGGCAGACATATCCGATTGCAAGACCACAGTATGATGGGGGCTTCGTCATGGCGCTTCCGGCCGGAGTTGACCGTGGCGGGAATGTCTACGCCGCCGGGCTGGGCAGCTACCCGCCCGACCCCGAAGGCCGCGGCACTATCCTCCGCATTGACCCGGCAACGGGATCGGTGGATACCGTGGGCAGCTACAAGCTCAACGACGTAGTGGTCGAAGAGTCGGAAAACAACATCAGCATCATGCCGATTCCGCTGTCTCCCGCCGACGCCTGGGGGGTCGCGGGCGACGGGTCGGTCGTGGTGGCCCGCTCGGTGGGATACGGCGTGGACTGGTACGCGCCGGACGGCCCGATGACCCGCGGGGATACCGTCGCCTACGACCCCATCCCCATTACGGTGTCCGAGAAGGCGGAGTATTTCCGGGACAGGCGCCGTCAGGCCGAAGTAGGCATGGGCATAACGACTTCTTCGGAGGGACAAACGACTGCGACCTTTTTCCGCGGCAGTTCCGGTAGTTCGGAGGAACCGGACTATGACAGCTATCGTTGGCCAGACGAAAAGCCCGCGTTACAGTCGATCACCGTCAGGGTCGATCCACGCGGCCGCGCGTGGGTGCGGCGTCATGTGCCCGCAGGTAGCGGCACCACTTACGACCTGTTCGACCGCGACGGGACTCTGTTGGAACAGGTCACGCTGGATGGGGATCGGCGCGTTGCCGGATTTGGCCCCGAATCGGTGTATATGATCGCGTTCGATGACCTGGACCTTGCGTATCTCGAAAGGTACGCGTTGCCGGACGATTGACCGGTTTGGAGCCAACAACCCGCGGACGCCCGGAAGCCGGGAGCATGACAAGAAGCGCGCGACCTCTCCACATCGACCAGCGTGTCCCCGGCGAAGACGCCGACTTCCTGCACCTCGCCTGCCTCAACTACCGGCAGGATCGCCCCGCATTCCGCCGGCGTGCCCTCGGCATGCTCGAGCGGGACCCGGGACTGGGCGAACGCGACATCTGGTCCGCGGCGTGCGTGGGCAACGTCGAGACCGCTCGCCGCATGCTCGACGCCGACCCGTCACTGGCCAATGCGCGCGGCGGGTGGTTCAACTGGGAGCCGCTGCTCTACACGGCCTATTCCCGCGTAGAGGCTCCCGGCGGTTCGACGCTGGCAACGGCGAGGCTCCTGATCGAGCGAGGAGCCGACCCGAACGCCTGCTACCTGTGGGGGGGCAACTACCGGTTCACCGCGCTGACGGGCGCGTTCGGCGAAGGGGAGCAGGGCCCGGTCAACCAGCCGGCGCACCCGGAGTGGGAGGCGATGGCCCGGCTGCTGCTCGGCGCGGGCACGGATCCAAACGACGGACAGGCGCTCTACAACCGCATGTTCGGCTCGTGCAACCGCTGTCTGGAGATCCTTCTGGAATACGGACTGAATCGGCGGCACAGGGTCAACTGGCGATCGGGCAAGGGGCGGATACTCGACTACCAACTCGACTGGGCGGTGCGCAAACACCATGTCGCCCGTGCGAAGCTGGTGGTCGAGCATGGGGCCGATCCCGCGCGGCAGCACCATGGCATGAACCTCGCCAAGGCGGCCATGCTTGCGGGCCATCCCGGGCTCGCCGAGTTCCTGGTGGCACACGGGGCGAAGCCGCCGCGGCTGGACCGGGTCGACCGGTTCGCGAGTGCGTGTATGGCGGGTGATGCGGTCGCCGCGCTGAAGGCTGTCCGGCGCGACGCGGACCTTCCCGGGCGCGCTCAGGCCCGGCATGCCGACCTGGTTGCGGACGCCGCGGGCGCCGACCGGCTGGACGCGGTCACGCTCATGGCGGACCTCGGCTTCGATCTCGAGCGAGGAAGTTTCGGGGCACCGTTGCACATGGCTGCGGTGCGCGGCCACCTGGAGATGGTGAAGCTGCTGGTTGGGCGGGGGGTGGACGTGGCGGCGAAGGATCCGGAGGGACGCACGGCTCGGGACTGGGCGGAGTGGCGGGGGGAACAAAAATGTGAAGTGTACTTGTCAAAATGTGAACTGTAGTTGACTATCGTGAAGCTCGCCTACCTTGGACCCGCGGGGACCTACAGCGAAGAGGCCGCGCTGCAGCACGCCCGACAGGACGCCGCACACTTCGGCGAGTCCCCCAGCCTGGTACCCTTCGCCAGCATTCCGGCTGCGGTGCGGGCCGTCGAGGAGGGCGCGGCGGACGAGGCGGTCGTGCCGGTGGAGAACAGCCTCGAGGGCGTCGTGACCCACACCGCAGACCTCCTCATCCACCACACACCGCTGAAGATCAGGAGGGAGATCGTCCTCCCGATCCACCACTGTCTGGTACTTCAATCCGGCGTGGACCGCCGCGACGTTCAGGTCGTGTATTCGCATCCCCAGGCACTCGCCCAGTGTCGCGGCTACCTAGAGCTCCGTCTGCCGGGAGCGGAGCCGGTGGCCTCGCTCAGCACGGCGTCCGCGGTGCGGGACATGCAGCGAAGCGACCGCCCCGCGGCCGCCATCTCGAGTCTGCGCGCGGCCGAAATCCTCGGCGCGACGGTGGCCGACCACGACATCGAGGACGTGGCCAGCAACAAGACGCGGTTCGTGGTCCTCGCCGACCGCGACGCCGCCCCCACCGGCCGCGACAAGACCTCGGTCTGCTTCGATTTCAGCGAGGACGCGGCGGGGATTCTGCACGGCGCTCTGGGCGAACTCGCGTCGCGCGGCATCAACATGGTCAGGATCGAATCGCGTCCCGACCGGCGCAGCCTGGGGCGCTACATCTTCCTCATCGATCTCGAGGGCCACCGGACAGACGCCATCGTCCACGAGGCGATGGAGGGGATTCGCTCCCGCGCGACGATGTTCAAGGTGTTGGGGTCGTATCCGCTGGCTGCCTCCCAGCTCGACTCGAACGCATAGCTCGCCCGCACGTCGCCTCCCTTCCGAAGAGATGGACGACGGGGGACCCGCCCAGGCATCGGAGAACCATCGGACGGGATCACCTCACGGGGGAGAACGGCGGGGCGCGGGTCGCACGAGACGCCAGATCGGCTCGCGCGCGGGGCGCACCAGAGAGAGGCCCCCATCCCGCGCACGGGACGGGTTGCGGCGTTCGATCCGCACCTCGTGGCGGTTGAAGGAGAGTGCTGGTGATCCCGGCGGGGCTGAAATCACCCGCACCACCCTGCCGTCCTCGTCAATGACCATCACGGGCCCCTGAACGACATCGTTGCTGAGATCCAACGCCTGGCCGGCCAGGTCGCCAGCCATCTCCGGCGGAACCGTGTTCGGGAGCTGATAGTCGTCGGCCAGGGACACGTCCACCAGATATCCGACATCGGCCATTGCCTGCAACGTGATGGCGCTGAACGGGTTCACAACCCCCAGGGTCAGTGCGGGGGTCATGCCCTCGCGTCCGAACACGTCCTCCCGCCAATGGCTGTAGTCCGTTGAAATCGGGACCTTGGCACCGGGGTACCCGGCGCCGCCCGCCGCGTCGAAGGCATCAACTGTCAACGCACCGTCGAAGTGGGGGTCGTCGCCGGTGTCGAGCAGGCCATGGTGTCTCCAATACGCATTGTGAAAGCCGAGACCGTGGGCGAACTCGTGGAACGCCACGACTCCGAGCATGCCAAGCGACACCAGCCGGCCGATATCCGCTTCGTCGACGATCGTGGCGGAAACCACGGGAGAACCGTCCAACGAGCGAGTGTAGCAATACCCGGCAAAGGCCAGAGTGCCGCCCGGGCCGTCGATTTCGTCGACGTGCACCAATATGAGGTGGTCGTCCACCGTTCCGACTCCGGACGCCGTGAGACCCAGGCAACGGACGGGATCGGGAACCGCCACATCGGTCAGCTCGGTTCGGTCCAGGATCCCGCTCCAGGCGCTCCGCGCCCGCCTAAACCACACCCTCCGGGCCTCGGTCACGGCGTCGGTGAACCCCATCCACAGGTCGAAGTTGCCAGGCAGTACCGCTGTCACTTGAAACGTCTCCGTGGCGGAGAGGCCTCCCGGATCGGTAGCGGTGACTTCCATGGTCGCCGAACCCACGCCGACCAGCGAGACGAACATCGTGTCGTCGATGACTTCGGGCTCGGCTACCGCGGTGTTCGAGGACGAGGCGGCATAGGTGAGCGGATCGCCGTCGGGGTCCTCGAAGACGGTGTCGAGAGGCAGGGAATACCGCTCTCCGACGAGGGCCGTCAGGTCCTCAATCCGCCTGATTACGACTGGTGGCCGGTTGGGGGCGACCTGGACCTTGAAGGGCTGGACAGCCGTGAGGCCGCCGGGGTCCGTCGCGGTCACTGTGATGGTCGCCGTCCCTTCGGCCTCTCCGGTCAGGGTTATCGCATCGTTCGACACCGCCACCGAGGCTACCGAGCGGTCGGACGAGGTGGCGGAGTAGTCCAGCGCGTCGTCATCGGGGTCGGTGAAGTACCCGCTCACGTCGATCCGGTGCTCTTCGTCCGCCGCGAGCGTCTGGTCCGGGATCGTGCCAACTGCACGTGGCGCCCGGTTGGGACGGACCACCGTCACATCGAATCGCTGGCGGCTGGTGAGCCCGCCCGGATCCCGGGCCGTCACGGTGACGGTGGCAACGCCCACGGAAACGCCCCGGATCGTGATCATGCTTCCCGACACGCTGACACCGGCCGTGCCCGCGTCCGACGAGGCGATGGTGTATGTGAGGTCGTCACCATCCGGATCGGCGAAATACGGCGCGATGTCCAGCGACAGCGACCTGCCCCGCGGGACCGATCGGTCGTCGATGGAGCCAACGGTCGTGGGAGCCCGGTTGGGAACGGTCACTACGAAGGACTGCCGCGCCGACAGTCCGCCCGGATCCCGGGCCGTCACGGTTACCGTCGCGGTTCCGCCGGCGACCCCGTGCAGCGTACCCAACCGGCCCAGCACCGACGCCCTCACCCGGGTCGTGTCCGACGAACGCGCGGAGTATTCGAGCGCGTCGCCATCGGGGTCCGCAAAGTAGGCCGATACATCCACCTCCGCCGAACTGCCGGCCTGTATCTCCCGGTCCGCAATCGCGCCGACCGCCTCGGGCGCCCGGTTCGGCACCGTCACAACGAAGCTCTGCCCGGCCTCCAGCCCACCCGGATCCCGCGCCGTCACCGTCACCATCGCGGAGCCCAGCCCGACGCCGGTCACTGTGACGGCACTGCCCGAAACGGCCACCGACACCACCGCCGCGTTGGACGCGGCCACGGCGTATTCCAGTTCCTGCCCATCCGGTTCAGCGAAGTTCGCCGCGACATCCAGGGTCACCGAGTCGCCTATGAATACCTGCTGATCCGCCACCGTACCGACCGTCTCGGGCGGACGGTTCGGCACGGTTACGGTGAAGCGCTGCTCGGCGCTCAGCCCCTCGGGGTCCGTGGCCACGACCATCACCGTGACATTCCCCACGGCCATCCCGGCCAGCGACACCGCACTGCCCGATGCCGACACCGCCACCAGAGTCGAATCCTGCGAGGTGGCCGTGTACGCCAGCGTATCCTGGTCCGGGTCCCGAAAGTGCGCGGCCACATCGATTTCGATCGTGTCGCCCACGTACACGTTCCGGTCCGCGATCCTTCCAACCGGCCGCGGCGGACGGTTCGGAACCCTCACCGAAAAACTCTGTTCAGCCGTCAGCCCACCCGGATCGGTCGCCACCACGGTCACGATCGCGTGCCCGGCCCGGACACCCAGCACGGTCACGACACCGCGCGAAGCAATGACCACCACCCGGACGGTGTCCGACGACGAGGCCGAGTAGTTCAGCGCCTGACCGTCCAGATCCCTGAAGTACGCCGCGACACCCAGCGTCACGACGCCGTCCACTTCGACCTCCCGGTCCCCGATGCTGCCCACCGTCTCCGGCGCCCGGTTCGGCACCGTCACGACGAAGTCATGCTCGGCCCGCAACCCCCCCGGATCCTGCGCGGTCACCGTCACCGTCGTGGCGCCCACCGCCACCCCGCTTATCGTGACGGCGCTCCCCGATACGGCCACCGTGGCCTTCGCCGGACGGGTGCCGGCGGCCGCGTATTCCAGTTCCTGCCCGTCCGGTTCGAAGAAGTTCGCGGCGACATCCACGGTCACGGAGTCGCCCACGAACACCTCCCGGTCCGCCAGCGTGCCGACCGCTTCCGGCGGCCGGTTGGGGACGGTCACCGTGAATTCCTGCTCGGCGGCCAGCCCCTCCGGATCCGCTGCCGTAACCGTCACCGTGGCACTGCCAACGGCCATCCCGGTCAGCGTCACCGCACTCCCTGTCACCCGCACCGCCGTGAAGGAGCTATCCGATGAGGTGGCCGCGTACGCCAGCGTGTCCCCGTCGGGGTCGCCGAAGTGCTCCGCCGCATCGAACCCTATCGTGTCGCCCACGTACAGGTCACGGTCCGCGATCGTCCCGACCGTGTGAGGCGGCCGGTTCGGGACCGTAACCACGAAGCTCTGTTCGGCCGACAGTCCGCCTGGATCAGTCGCCGTGACGGTGACCGCAGCGTTGCCCGCGGCCGCTCCCGCGATCGTCAACACGCTGCCGGACACCGTCAGAGTCACCCGGGTCGTGTCCGACGAGGCCGCGGAGTACTCGAGCTCCTGCCGGTCGGGGTCGGTGAAGTACTCCGCCACATCGACCACCTCGACGCTGTCCACCTCCACTTCCCGGTCCGGGATCGTTCCGACTGCCGTCGGCGCCTGGTTCGGGACCGTCACCCCGAAGCTCTGCTCGGCGGACAGCCCCGCGGTGTCCTGCGCGGTCACAGTGACGGTCACGCTCCCCACGGCCACCCCGGTCACCGTCACCACGCTGCCCGACACCGCCAACGCGGCCAGGGTCGTGTCCGACGAGGCCGCCTGGTATGCCAGCTCGTCGCCGTCCGGGTCCGTGAAGTACTGGGCGACATCAATCTCTGCCACGCTGTCCACGAAAACTTCCAGGTCGTCGATCCTGCCGACGACAACAGGCGTCCGGTTCGGGATCATGACGGCAAAGGTCTGTGCCGCGGTCAACCCGCCCGGGTCCCGAGCCGTCACCGTCACCATCGCATTCCCCGCAGCCACACCCCTCACCGTGACGGTGCTGCCTGCCATCGTCACCGTCGCGTTGGCTTCGCTGGATGAGACTGCGGAATAGGTCAACGCGTCCCCATCCGGATCGACAAAGTATGCCGTGACATCCACTGCCGTAGCACTGTCCACCTCGACAACCTGGTCCGGGATCGTCTCGACCGCCCGCGGGGCCTGGTTCGCCGGCGGTTCCGTGCCCCCGTCGCATGTGAGGATACCGGCTACGGCAAGGGTGGCCGCCAGCCGGGCTCCGAGCGCGCGCCTCGGCCTCCGTCGCAGCCGGCCTCCCGCCTCTGCGGGCCCGGACAGCCGTCGGTCGAGCGGTGCACGCGGCATCATGTCGGTTCGTCCCTCTCCTACTTCACCTCCACAACGAAATACCGCTTCTTGCCCGCCCGCACCACAAGGAATCGCCCCTCGATCGGATCATCCGCCCCCACCACCACCCCGCTCCCCATCACCCTCTCGCCATTCAGATACACCCCCCCACCCTTCATCAGCCGCCGCGCGTCGCTCCGGGACGCGGTCATCCCGTGGTCGCACATCAGCGCGGCCAGCTCCATCCCCTCCCCCTCCAGCGCCGACCTGGCCAGCACGGTCGAGGGCACATCGGCGAAGATCTCGGCGATGTCCTCCGCTCCGAGCCCCTCCAGGCTGCCCCCGAAGAGCACCCGCGACGCCCGCTCGGCGCGCTCCAGCCCGTCCGCCCCGTGCACGGTCCGCGTCATCTCCGCCGCCAGCCGTCTTTGCGCCTCACGCCGGTGCGGCCGCTCGGCCACGGCCCCCGCGAGTTCGTCCACCTCGGCCCGGCCCAGCAACGTGAACATCCTGAGGTAGGCGACCACGTCGCCGTCGTCGGTGTTCACCCAGAACTGGTAGAAGCGGTACGGAGACGTGCGTTCCGGATCCAGCCACACGGTCCCCTCTTCGGTCTTGCCGAACTTGACCCCGCCCGCCGACTCGACCAGGGGGAAGACCACGCCATGGCACCGGGATCCGCCCATGCGCCGCACCAGGTCGATCCCCGCGGTGATGTTGCCCCACTGGTCCGACCCGCCCATCTGCAGGGTGCAGCCGTAGCGGCGGTTCAGCTCGCGGAAGTCGTACGCCTGCAGCAGCTGGTAGCTGAACTCGGTGAAGGAGATCCCCGACTCCTCGTCGGCCAGGCGGCGGCGCACCGACTCCTTGCGGAGCATCGCGTTGACCGAGAAGTGCTTGCCGACGTCGCGCAGGAAGTCCACCAGCCCCAGCCCGTCCAGCCAGTCGAGGTTGTTGGCCATGCGGGCCGGCGCCGTACGCGACTCGAAGTCCAGGAAAGACGACAGCTGGCGGTGGATCCCCGCGGCGTTCTCCTCCGCCTGCGCCCGGTCAAGGAGCGCCCTCTCCGAAGCCTTTCCCGACGGGTCCCCGATCAGGCCGGTGCCCCCCCCGACGAGGGCGATGGGACAGTGGCCCGCGCGCTGCAGGTGCACGAGGCCCATGATGGGGACCAGCGAGCCCACGTGCAGCGACGAGGCCGTCGGGTCGAACCCGATGTAACCGGTCACCTGGCCAGCTGCGAAGGCTGCGGCCGCGTGCTCGCTCGCATCCGCGAGGAGGCCGCGCCAACGGAGTTCCTCGATCATGTGGTCTTCCTTGGCTGTACCGCGGGTTCCAGGTGCTCGAGCACTCTGTACCGCATCACCTTGCCCGTCCAGGTGCGGGGCAGCGCGTCCACCACCACGGTGCGCGTCGGGCAGCGGCCGCGCACCAGATGCTTCCGGCAATGGCGGTCCACGTCGGCGGGAGTCACGGCCGCCGGATCGGCTTCGACCACCGCGGCTACCGTCTCGCCCCATTCCTCGTCGGGGAGACCCAGCACCACCGCTTCGCGCACACCCGGCATCGCCTCGATCGCACGTTCGACCTCACCGGGACTGACGTTGAGCCCACCGCTCACAATGATCGCGTCGGCGCGCCCTTCAATCCAGACGAGCCCGTCCGCGTCAATGTGGCCGAGGTCGCGGGTGGCGAACCAACCCTCGGGGTCGGTAGGCAGCGGTTCGGGAGGGACACCGGCGCCGCGGATCACGACGGAGGCGAGGGTCGGGCCGCGGACCTGCAGCGCCCCGCCGGGGCCGGTCCGGACTTCGATGCCGCGAAGGGGACGGCCGGCCGTGCCCGGGTGTCGCCGGGCGAGGGCGGGGGACGCGGTGGCGACCTGCGATGCGGTCTCGGTCATGCCCCAGGTGGTGGCAAGGGGCATCGCCGCGGCCCAGGCCTGGTCCAGGAGCGCGCGTGGGGCGGCCGCGCCACCGACCAGGACACAGCGCAGGGAAGGGGGAATGCGTGCGCCCGCCAATTCGGTGAGGATGCGCCGCAGCATGACAGGAACCACGGCCAGGTGGGTCACTTCCTCCGCCAGGATCGCCCGCACCACGGCGTCGGCATCGAAGGACGGCCAGAGTCGAACGGAGGCACCCGTCATCACCGCCCGCACGATCAGCGACAGCCCCCCGATGTGCCCCGGGGAGAGGCACAGGCCCCACCGGTCGTCCGCCGACAGTCCGAGCCGGCCCGCCACGGCCGAAGCGGAGGCGGCGAGCGTATCGCGGGTGAAGCCGAGTGCCCTGGGGGAGCCGGAGGAACCGGAGGTGAGAATGAAGGCAATGACGTCGGGGAAGGCCTGCACGTCATTCGGGCCTGCGCCGGGGGTGGCCGCAAGCTCACTATGTAAACCTGGATTGTCAATATGTAAACTGGACTTTACAGTTTGGCGTGCATATCCGATCTCCGACCGGGTGAGGCGCTCGTGCAGCGGGACCGCCACGCACCCGGCTCTCCACAAGGCGAAGAGGGCGGCGATGGCGTCGGGGGCGGGGGTGGCGCATAGGGTCGCGGCGCCGCCGGGGATCGCTCCGCGTACCTGGAAACCGTCTGCCAGAGCGGCTGCCCGGGTGTCCAGTTGGCGGTAGGTCATCCGGCCGCCCTCCCATTCCAGGGCGGTGGCCGAGGGGGTTTCGGCCGCTCGCCGAGCCAGGTCGCCGGCGGGGGTCAAGGTCCGCCGAACGGGCTCATCGCCCCAATGAGTGCGCCGACGCCCAACCCCGCGCCGTAGAGAGCGACGCCCCGCGCGGTCATCCCCAACGCGGGATTGAGGGTGCGCCGGTCCACGGTCCCGGGAGCCCGGAGCACGACCATGATGCGCGACCCCGCGGGCATGCAGGGCAGCCAGCCGGCCAGCGAAAGGAGCGTCCAGGCGGACCACCCCATCCACGCGGTACCGATGACGGGCGCGACAGTCGCCACCGCCAGCGAGCCGAAGTACTGCACGACCGAAAAGCGGTCCCCGAACCGGACGGCCAGGGTGCGCTTGCCCGCGGCGCCGTCGGTCTCGCGGTCGCGCAGGTTGTTCACCACCAGCATGGCCGTGCTGAAGGCGCCGAGTCCGACACCGGCCACGATCGCACCCGCGGACCATGTCTGCGCCTGTACGTAGTAGGTGGTGGCCGTCGCGACCGGGCCGAAGAAGACGAAGACGAACACGTCGCCCAGGCCGTGGTAGGAGAGCGGGTAGGGGCCGCCCGTGTAGCAGACCCCCATCAGCATCGAGACGAGGCCGATCGCGATGACGGGCCACCCGGCCACCCACGCAAGATAGACCCCGACCAGCGTGGCCAGCCCGAGGGTGATCGCCATGCCGCGAAACACCGCCGCGGGCGCAAGAATGCCCGCCTGGGTCACCCGCACCGGGCCAAGCCGGTCGCCGGTGTCGCCACCCTTCAGGAAGTCGTAGTAGTCGTTCGCCAGGTTGGTGGCGATCTGGATGAAGAGCGCGCCGAGCAGGGCGGCCAGCGCGGGGAGCTGGGCGAAGACGCCATCGGCCGCCGCGAAGCCCGAACCGGCAACGACGGGGGCCGCGGCCGCGGAAAGGGTGCGCGGCCGGGTGGCGAGGATCCAGGCCTGGGTGCGGGTCACCTCCATCGACGCCCTCCCGGCGAAACCGCCGGGCTGCCGCTTCGGCACGGCGGCGCCCATGGTGTCCGCTTGGCCGTGCGCACCACCTTCACCAGGGCAGCCATGGGTATTTCCGAAAGTCCGGCTTGCGCTTCTCCAGGTATGCGTCGCGCCCCTCCTGGCCCTGCTCGGTCATGTAGAAGAGGAGCGTGGCGTTGCCGGCCAGCTCCTGCAATCCCGCCTGACCGTCCACGTCCGCGTTCATGGCCGACTTGAGCAGCCGGATCGCCAGCGGGCTGTGTTCAAGGATCCGCTGCGCCCACCTGAACCCCTCGTCCTCGAGCTCTTCCACCGGCACCACCTTGTTGACCAGTCCCATCTCCACCGCCTCGGTGGCGCTGTATTGGCGGCAAAGGTACCAGATCTCGCGCGCCTTCTTCTGCCCCACGATCCGGGCCAGGTAGGACGACCCGAAGCCGCCGTCGAAGCTGCCCACCTTGGGGCCGGTCTGTCCGAAGACGGCGTTGTCCGCGGCCAGCGTGAGGTCGCAGACGACGTGCAGGACATGGCCGCCGCCGATGGCGTAACCCGCCACCAGGGCTATGACCGGCTTGGGCATGGTGCGGATGAGCCGCTGCAGGACGAGGACGTTGAGGCGCGGCACGCCGTCGCCCCCCACGTAGCCGGCGTCGCCGCGCACGCGCTGGTCGCCTCCGGAGCAGAAGGCGTATTTTCCGTCTTTCGACGGGCCCTCGCCGGTGAGCAGTACCACACCGATCGACGGATCCTCGTTGGCGTCGTTGAAGGCGTCGAGGAGCTCGAAGAGGGTCTCGGGCCGGAATGCGTTGCGCACCTCGGGACGGTTGATGGCAATGCGGGCGACCCCGTCGCGTTTCCCGTAGGTGATGTCCTCGTAGGACTTGACGGTCTGCCATTCGGTGGCGGTCATGTTTCTTCCCGGTTCATGATTTCGTTCACGCGGCGGGCGACCCGCGCGCGGGTGCGTTGGTGGCTCTCCCGGTTGCGCTCGCGGTCGGTCCGCACCCGGATGATCTCCGTGCCTGCGCGCTTGACGCCGGCCACGACGGCCTTCTCCAGTTCGGCCGGAGTGGCCGCGTCGGTGAAGCGCAGTCCGTACAGGCGCGCCGCGTGCCGGAAATCGAGTCCGTGCGGCGTCGCAAAGTACGGCGTGAACGCCGGCTCGAAGTCGCGGATGGGGAGCATGTGAAAGATGCCGCCCCCGTCGTTGTCCACCAAGACGAAGACGACGTTGAGCGCCTTGTCGCGTGCGGCCAGCAAGCCGTTCATGTCGTGGTAGAGGGCGAGGTCGCCTATCAGCCCCACCACCGGGCCCGCGCCGCCCCCCGCACAACCCATCACCGACGAGACGATGCCGTCGATCCCGCTCGCGCCCCGGTTGCCGAGCACCTGGATGTCGAGGGGGGCCGGGCGGCCGTACGCGTCGACGTCTCGGACCGGCATGGAGGAGGACACGAACAGGGTCGCGCCGGGAGGGAGGGCCCGGAGGGTGGCGGCCGCGTAGGCGCCTTCGTGGTCCGCGTCGGCGCGGTCTTCTTCGATGGCCGACCAGGCGGCCGCCTCGATCTCCGTCCAGTTGCGCGTCCAGGGGGGGTGGGGGGACGGGTCGCCGTCGTGCCGGTCGGCGAGCCGGTTGAGGACTTTTCCCGCCGAGGCGTGAAGGTAGTGCCGGGCGAGGCCCTGGTGGTCCTTCCGGTGCGCTCCGTCGTCGATCACGACCTGCGTGGCCTGGTGCCAGGTTGCGAGGGCCGCCTCGAGCGCCTCCGAGGTGGGGGTGCGGCCGATGCGGACGATCAGGTCGGGGCGCAGTCGGCGAAGAAGTTCGCGATCGCGCAGAAAGTGGTCGTACGCGCCCAGCACCGGCGTCGCGGCGGATTCTCGCAAACCGCGTTCGAAGCGGGCTCCGGAGAGGGGGTCGGCGAGCGTGGTCACCCCCGTGCGAGCGGCGAAGCGGACCACGGCCGGCCCGTCCAGACCGGGATCGGTCACCGGGCCCGCTACGAGGAGCGGTCGTTGCGCGGCACGCAGGCGGTGGGCCAACAGCGAATCCTGGTCGCTCCCCCGTGCACGCCGGCCGCCCTCCCAGGTGCCTGCCGCGCCGGCGTCACCGCGCTCGATCGCCTCGGCGGCCGCGGTCAGATTCGGTGGCACCTCGTCGACGCCGCCACCCTGGTCCAGTCCATCCGGGGACTCCGGCTGCAGCGGCTTGTCGAAGGGGATGTTGATGTGCGCGGGTCCGCCCGGCGGGCCCATCGCGTGCCGGGCGGCGCGCCGAACCACCTCGGTCACCGAACGCGGCCCCACCTCCCTGAGCCCCTGCGCCGACGGCAGTGGAAGGTCCGCCTCGAAGCGTACACGGTCCCCGAAGATGCCCGGCTGCATGATCGTCTGGTTGGCGTCGGCGCCGCGCATTGCCGGCGGCCGATCCGCGCTGACCACGATCAGGGGCACATCCGACAGGTCCGCCTCGACCACGGCCGGCAACAGGTTGGCCACCGCGGTGCCTGACGTAGTGACGACCGCGGCCGGGCCCAGGTGGCTCCGCCCGTACCCCACCGCGAAGAACCCCGCGCAGCGCTCGTCCAGGTGTACCCGGACCTTCATCGCGGGCAGGGTCTGCGCGGCAAGGACCAGCGGCGCGGAGCGTGAGCCGGGGGCGATCTCCACCTCTTCGACACCGCAGTCGGCCAGGACCTCGAGAATGGCGCGGGCCCACTTGAGGTTGAACTCGCCGCTGGTCAACGAGCCGTCACCCCGAACCGGTCGCCGCGCGCGCCGGAAACTCGGCCCGCGCCATCGCCCTGAGCACCGGGTCGAACTTGAGTTCTGTCTCCTCCCACTCCAGAGACGGATCCGACCCCGGCACGATCCCCGCCCCCGCGAAGAGCCGCCAGCCCACGCCGTGCGTCACGGCGGAACGCAGCGCGGGGACGAAGATCCCCTTCCCACCGGAACCGAACCAGCCCACCGGTCCGGCGTACCAGCCGCGGTCGAAGGGCTCGCTCTCCGTGAGTATCGAGAGGGCCACGTTCCGAGGCATCCCGCACACCGCGGGGGTGGGGTGGAGCGACGCGAGAATGTCGAGGAGCGTCACGCCTTCGGGCATCCCGGCGGCGATCTTGGTCTCGAGGTGCTGGATGCGGGCCAGCGTGAGCACATGCGGCTCCACATCCCGCTCCACGGTACAGCCCAGCGCCGACAGCCGGGCCACCATGTCCCGCACCGCGAAGTCGTGCTCGGCCCGGTCCTTGTCACTGTTGAAGAGGCGGCGCGCGAGCTGCGCGGTCTCGACCGAATCGGCGCCGACCCCAACACTTCCGGCCACCGCCGTCCCGCGCATCACTCCGTTCACAACCGTGGCAATGATCTCCGGCGCCGCGCCGACGACCGCCCGTCCCGGTTCGGGCTCGAAGAGGAACACATGGCTCCCGTGGCTCTCCTGCCAGAGCGCGAGGACCAGGTCGAGGGGCGACACCTGCCGCCCGGGCGTCACGTCAAGCGTACGGGCGAGCACCACCTTCTCCGCCTCGCCGACCTGGATTCGGCGTAGCGTCCGCCAGACCATGCGGCTCCATGCAGCCCGTTCGGCGGCCCGGGATTCCCGCGTCCCGCGGACGCCGGACCCGATGCGGCGGGGTGGTCCGAGTGGTCCGGCAGCCCCGCTCCGGGCCAACCGATCGGCCCAACCGGCCCAGGACTCCTCGGCCTGCCTTCGCCCCCCGCCGCGAACCAGCAGTGAACACTTCCCCGCGCGCGGATCGTGTTCCAGCTCGGCGGCGGGCAACTGGAAACGCGCCGGGGGGAAAGAGGACCAGACCGGATCGTCGGTGCGGCGCGTCGCAAAGGAGAACCCGCCGAAGACACGGGAATCACCGGCCCCGCCGATCTTCCCGAACAACCGCGCCGATCTGTCCTGGACAACCGCGAAGCGGGAACGCCGATCCGCCGACGCCGACTCCGCGCGGCCTCCGTCCACGCGGACTTCGGCCATCGCCCCCGCGTGCGCCACCCAGCGGCGGCCGGATGCCCAGAATCCCCGCGGCCCACGATGGGCGGCGGCGAGAAAGGCAGCGGGAGGGACCGCTGCCAGGTCGCGCCGGATCTGGTACAGGCGCGGCCGTGTCTCCGGCGAAACTGGTCGCGCCAAGATCGAAGGCTACTAGCGGTCGCCCGCGGACCCGTGGCCGGCCCGCACCACGACCCCGCCGAAGGCGGTCACGCCCTCGAGCGCGTACCCATCGGCCTGGTCGTTGGGCGGGCCCATCACGTTGCCGACCCCGCAGTTCTGCAGGAGTGCCTGGCCGTCGGCCTTGCCGGTGTCGGAAGGCGCCAGCACGTCTTCCCCCTCCTCGGGCCCATCGCCGGCCGTGAATCCCGCGGAAACGTCCTGGTCCGCAATGCGCGTGACCGTAACCCGGAGGTTCGTCTCACCGGTTTGGGGGTTGTCGTAGGCCGTGGCGGTCAGCACATCGTGATGGGTGTTGCCGGTGAAGAGTTGCAGGCCGAGCCCGGAGGTCTGCTTGCGTCCCCTGACGACGATGCCCTCGGTCGCCTCCTCGATCGTGTAACCCATGATGTTGAGCTGAGCCACCGCGCACTTGTACGCGGTCTCGATGCCGGGCGGGGCCACCCCGTAATACTGGACCGGAGCGGACGAACAGGCGGCTGCCAGGACAGCGATGAAAGCCATGTGTTTCTTCATTTTCTACCCCTCTTGACCCTTCTCTCCTGCGTGTGGGGAACGATGGGCCCACGGAAGCAAGTTGGGCGCCGCCTCCCCATCCGTCAACCGAGAAGGGGACGCTGCGGTCGCTGGTCCCGCTTACCTTGGGACCATATGTTTACACCATGTCCGAGATCAGAACACGGCGTGAGGCTCCCGAGGCTGCGGAAGATGGCCCGGAGAACCCCACCGTTGCTACACGGTCCGGCCCGACACGTTCCTCGGGTCCCCCGGAACCGGCTTCGTATCGCACGCCTCCGGACCCCACTCCCATCCCCGACGCGGCCGACCGGCACGACCTGGGCAGACCCGAGTACTACCTGAACCGCGAGCTGACGTGGCTCAACTTCAACTTCCGCGTGCTGCACGAGGCCCAGGACCCGCGCACGCCGCTTCTGGAACGCTTGAAGTTCCTGTCGATCGTGGGCTCGAACCTGGACGAGTTCTTCATGAAGCGGATCGGGGGACTCAAGCAGCAGGTCGAGGCGGGAATCACCGAGCGAACCGTGGACGGCCGCACTCCCGTCGAACAGATCGAGCAGTGCTACATCGTGGTGCGCGAACTCGAGGCGCGGCAACGCGAAACCGGCGCCGAGATCCTGGCCGCGCTGGCCGACGAGGGCATTCGCGTTACATCGTGGCAGGAGTTGAGCCGGGCACACCGCAAGTGGCTGCGCAAGCACTACGTTCGCAACATCTACCCACTGGTCACGCCCCAGGCGACCGACCCCGCCCACCCCTTCCCCTTCATCTCCAACCTTTCGCTCAACCTGCTCGTCACCTTGCGCTACAAGCGCGACGAACACACGTCGATGGCACGGGTCAAGGTACCCGTGGGGGCGGGGATCCCACGTTTCGTCGAGGTGGCGGAATCGGGGGACTGGGTGCCGCTCGAGAGCATCATGGCCAACAACCTCGACCTGCTCTTTCCCGGCATGAGAATCGAGGGCTGCGAGATCTTCCGGGTGACCCGCAACGCCATCTACGACGTCGACGAGGACATGGCCGACGACCTCCTCGAACTCATCGAGGCGGGACTCCGGAAGCGTCACCTAGCCCCCATTGTGCGACTGCAGGTCGAAGAGGGGTTCGATTCCGGCCGGCGCACCATGCTCGCCAACGAACTCGGGCTGAAGGAGGGTGACATCTTCGAGAGCAGGGGGTTGCTGGGCTGGGCGGATCTGCTGGCTCTGCACGACCTGCCGCGGCCGAGCCTCAAGGACTCGCCACACCACCCATCCGAGCACCCGGATCTGCTGACCAACCGCCCGATGTTCCACGTCATCCGGGAAGAGGGACCGGTTCTGCTGCATCATCCCTACCAGGCCTTCGACACCTCGGTGCTCCGTTTCCTGCGCGAGGCGTCGCGCGACCCCAAGGTGCGCGCCATCAAGATGACCTTCTACCGGATGGCCCCGCGGAGCAGCATCATCGACCACCTGGTGCACGCGGCCCGCCAGGGCAAGCAGGTGGCGGTCGTGATCGAACTGCAGGCGCGCTTCGACGAAGCCGCCAACATCCGGTGGGCCAACGCCCTGTCGGCGCACGGCATTCACGTCACCTACGGGGTGCTGGGGCTGAAGACGCACTGCAAGCTCATCCTGGTGGTGCGCCAGGACCACGACGGGCTGCGCCGGTACGCGCACGTGGGGACCGGCAACTACCATGTGGAAACCGCCCGCCTCTACTGTGACCACGGCATCCTGACCTGCGACCCCTCGATCGGTGCGGATCTGACCGAGCTCTTCAACTACCTCACCACCGGCTACCGCCCCAAGCGCAAGTACTGGAAGCTGCTGGTGGCGCCGAAGCACCTGCGCGGCGGGATCCTGAAGAGAATCGAGCGCGAGATCGCGGTGCACTCCGACGAGTCGCCCGGCAAAATCCAGTTTCAGATGAATGCGCTGGAGGACCCGGAGGTGACCCGGGCGCTGTACACGGCGTCCCGCAAGGGCGTGTCGGTCGACCTGGTCGTGCGCGACGGCTGCCGGATACGGCCGGGCATCCCGGGGCTGTCGGAGAACATTCGCGTGATCAGCATCGTGGGGCGCTTTCTGCAGCATTCGCGCGTCTACTACTTCCGCAACGGCGGCGACGAGGAATACTACATCGGCTCGGCGGACTGCATGGGGCGGAATCTGGGGGCGCGGGTGGAAGCGCTGGTGCCCGTCGAGGACCCGGCGCTCAGGGCCGAGTTGCGGCAGGCGCTGGACATACAGCTCTCCGACCACCGTTGCGCCTGGGAGATGGCGGTCGACGGCAGCTACACGCAGCGGACGCCGCCTCCAAAGCGCGAAACTTGCACCTTCGAGTCGATGATCGCATGGGCGCACGCGCGGGAGTTCGAGGGTACGCGGCTGCGGAACCGGCCGGCGGCAGGGTTGCTGGAGAGGTGGAAGCGGGACTGATCATCGAGCGCCCCAATCTGCCAGCACTTTGTGCTAGCACACCAGCTCGGCCAGCGTGTCGGCCTCCACGCGGGGATCACGCGGGCGGCAAGCGTACTTCGTACATCATGACCCGCTCGGTTCCCAGTTCGTCGGTATGCACCCCGAGCAGGTAGCCGGCGCCGAATTCGTAGATCGTGACTCCCGCCGGCTGGTCCAGGCGGCACTGGAAGTCGCCACCGGATCCGAAGGCCCACCACTCCCTGCCTGCTCCGGGCCTGCGATAGGGGTAGACCCACAAGCGGCCGTCGCGGCCGACCCGAACATGGCTCACGGTCGGGAACACATCGGCGACCGGGCGGCGGTCGCTGATCCGGGTATCATCCACTGGATGCCAATCCTCGCTGTCGCGTCCCCCCCGACTCTCGATCAACTCGTCCCGGTACCCCTGCACATGAGCGCGGGTGACCTCTCTGCCCGGATCCGCCCAGCGCACGATTCGTCGCAAGCGCCGTTGCTCGTCCAGCAGCCGGACTTCGGGTTCCCTCGCGGTCGCGA
>JAPPGM010000145.1 GCA_028874995.1 Gemmatimonadota bacterium
TTTCGCCGTCCTCAAGGATCAGTCCTTCGTACCGGCTGGCGAAGCGTCCGGGCCCGGAGAAGCGGCCGATCGGCCGGTAGCCCCTGCCGTAGCGGTCGGTGATGGGCTCCTGGACGATTTCCCGGTTACGGAGCAGCCGCCAGAAATCCGAGTCCTCGCGGATCCCGCCGGGCATCCGGTAGCTGTATCCGACAATGGCGACGGGGGACTCTCGCGACCTGGTGGTCATCGCATCCTCCTGCAAACGCTGGCAAAACCCAGTTTACGTCAATATGGGGCGGAACGGTGTCGTGCAAGGGCGCACCGGACCTCAAACCGGGACGGAGTCCCTACCCGTCGTCAATCGCGCCCTTCACAGCCTCGTCGGCCTTGTCGAACATCGCCTGCAGGATCTGCTTGCGTCTCAACTTGAGTCTCTCGACCATCTCCCAGAGGGCCATCCGGGCGCCTTCGCGCGCCGCCTCGCGGACCTCGTCGGCCAGTGTGGTGTCGTTCCGGAATTCGTACTTCTCCACCGCGAAGTCGGCGATATCGAGAATGTTCTCCCCGACGATTTCGAAGTCGAGTGCGTTCTTGATGGTGAGCGTTCTTTCGCTGCCGTCGGTCATCGGATGCTCCTACAGAGGGTTTTTTGGGTGGATTCGATACGCGAAAGGAAGGCGATCAGGGGTTCCGCAGCGCCGCCAGCGCGTTCTCGGCGCTGTCATGCACCGATATCAGCTGATCAAACCCGCTAACCGCGACGACGTCGCGATTGAGCGCGGAGAGCGAGCAGATCGCAATCGCCTTCCCCGGATCCGAGAACCTCCTGGCGAGGACCAGACAAACACGGAGACCAGCGCTGCTGAGGTACACTATCCTTGCAAAGTCCAGCAATAGGGCCCGGTCGCCCGCCTGGAGTCCGGCCTCTACAAGGCCCTGGAAATGATCGCTGCTGCCGCTGTCGATTCGGCCGAGGAGCGATGCGATCGCGATATCTCCCTCGCGCCGCCATTTGACATCGATTCTCAAGTCTTCCTCCAGCGTGAAGTTGGGATGTACGGTATCCAAACACAGCTACCACAGCAATATGGGCGAGCGGGATTGTCTGCACCAGCCCCGGGTCCCCCCGGGTCCCCCCCCGGGGTCCCCCCTCTCCACTCTCGAATCCACCGGTTCGGCCTCAGGCGCGTCACGACTTGACCCCTCTCCACTTCCCTCCCCACGTTGGTTGCCGACCCGATCACTCTGATGCTCATGACACACCTCCCTCCGGCACGTTTTCACGCCCCCCGCCCCGAGACGCCCATCTCCGCAACCGCGCCGCTCTTCGCGGTGCTGGCCCTGGCGGCCACCACCTGCATCCCCGACGACCCGCCCCCGCCCCGCGAGGACCATCCCGACACGACGACCGCTGCTTTCGGCCCGGACACGGTGGAAGCCACCCCACTCTTGGACGCTCCCCCAACCCCCGACACCACCCCCCCCGGCCCACCCCCCGTCCTCGACCTCGAGACGGCCCAGTTCATCGCCGCGATGCCCCTGTCGTGCCTGGATCGCCCCCAGGCCGTGCCCCCCGGTCGATCCGGCTACCTCATCGATGTAACCTACTCGCGCCGGCCCGGGTACGAGCGGGACCTCGCCTTCTACGGCTGCTGGGACTGGCACTCGGCGGTGAACTCGACCTGGGCCATGGTGCGCCTGATGAAGGCGCTGCCCGAGTTTGCGCTGGCGCCCGTGATGCGGGAGAAGCTGGAAGGCCACCTCACGGAAAGGGCCATGCAGGGCGAGCTTGCCTATCTCTCAGAAAATCCGCAATTCGAACTGCCTTACGGGTATGTCTGGCTGCTTCTGCTGCACGCGGAGCTGGAGGCCTGGGGCGACACGGAGGCCTCCGAGTGGGCCGGTCACATGGCGCCTCTGGCCGACATGGTGAGTGACCGCCTGGCCGAATACATTGGCGATCTGGAGAAGCCCCTGCGGGTGGGGACTCACCACAACACGGCCTTCGCGATCTCGATGGGCTTGCAGGCCACGGAGATGGTGCGTCGGCCCAGTCTGGCACGGGCCCTGCGAAGCGCTGCCACGCGGTTCTATGCCGATGACCGGGAGTGTGCGGTCGAAGATGAGCCCGGAAGCTCCGATTTCCTGTCGCCCTGTCTCGAAGAGGCCGCACTGATGGCCCGGGTTATGGACAGGGACGCGTACGTGCAGTGGCTGGACTCGCTGCTGCCGCCGATCGACTCTGAGGAATTCGCGCCGCTCCGTCGCTCCGCCATTTCGGACACCACCCGAAGGTTGACGATGAGCTTTGGCGGGCAGGGCATTCCGGCCGGGATGGCCGAGGCGCTCAGCACGCTGATGAGGGCTTCTCAGAGCGCTTTCGACAGTATTCGCCGTACGATGGCGGACAGCGCGGCCCGCAGCGATACGACAACGACCGCATCGCGCCTGGCCAGAAGGTCGCCGGCGGCACTCTCGCACCTGATCGGGCTCGCCTTCACCCGCGCGGACGCGATGTTGCGCATCGCCGAAGCCCTTCCGGCCGGAGATCCGAGGGTCACACGCCTCCGTGAGCTGGCGGCGCGGCACGGCCGCACCGGTTTCGAAACCTTCTCGGACGCGGGCTACTACGGCTTCCACTGGATCGGCACGTTCGCCCTCAAATACCTTGTCGAATCCGAGAAAGTCCCATGACGCCATTGACACGCCCTTCTCGCGGATGGGCACCGGGCCGCGCATGCGGTGCCCACCGCCGGACCTTCCGCGCCCGGGCCACCACCGCGGCCTCCGCCCTCCTGGTGGCCTCGCTCGCAAGCCTCCCCGCCCCGCCTCCCGCCACCGCCCAGGGCACCGTCCTCACACCCGCCACACCGGCGGAGGCTGGCATGTCTGCGGGGGTGCTCGCCGGGGGAATCGCGCTCTACGAGGAGGCGATCGCCCGCGGAGACCTGGTCGGCGCGGTGGTCCTTGTCGCGAAGGACGGCAAGGTCGTGCTGCACGAGGCGCTGGGCTGGAGGGACAAGGCGCGTGGAATCCCCATGGAGCCGAACACCATGTTCCGGATGGCGTCGAATACGAAACCGGTGGTGGCGACGGGCGTGGCGATGCTGGTGGAGGACGGCAAGCTCGCCTGGCACGATCTGGTGCGCGAGTACATGGGCTCGTGGGACAACTACCGGGCCGGCTTCATCAACATCGGCCACCTGCTGTCGCACTCGAGCGGCCTCAGAATCCCCACGCTCTTCCTCCAGCCGTACATGCGGCCGAGCGCGGAACACCCCGACGCGCCCACACTACAGCTCGAGGCCGCCCGCTTCGGCACAGTGGGTGCGGAAGTCACGCCCGGAACCAGCTATCGCTACAACAACCCCGGGTACAACACCCTCGGGGCCCTGATCGAAATCGCCTCCGGGATGCCGATGGAGGAATACGTCGACCGCGAACTGTACGCACCCCTGGGCATGCACGACAGCTACCATCACGAGGTCGACGAAAAAATGGACGGCAAGCTCGACCGGATGTCGGTGGTGTACTACCGCCGCGACGACGAGGGCGGCTGGCTCCCCGGCTGGACGCCGGGGGATTCGCCCCAGGTCCCGTTCGTTAGGGCTTCCGGAGGAATGATTTCGACCGCCCGCGACTACGCAGTCTTCTGCCAGATGTTCCTGAACGGCGGCGTCTACGACGGCCAACGCATCATCTCCGAAGAGACCGCGGCCTTGATGACGTCGCCGAAGATACGGACCAACCCGGATTCGGAAGGGCCGCCGAGCTACTATGGGTATGGGTGGTCGGTCGCGGCCGACGGAGTCTTCTCGCACGGAGGGTCGGACGGCACCAACGCCTTCGTGGACCCGGCAAACCAGCTGATCGTGCTGGTCTTCACGCAGACGCCGGGGGGCCGGAACCCGGTGCGGCGGTTTTTGACCCTGGTGAACCAGGCGATCGAGGGGTAGGGATCGCCGCGCGCCCCTGCCACATGCCGGTACAGCGGTTCCTGACGCAGGCGAATCAGGCGATCAAGGCGTAAGAGACGCGTCTTACAGGCCCGCCCGCTTCCTCCAATACCGCGCCAGCCCCCACCACGAATCCGGAAACCCCGACGCCGTCTCGTACCGGTCGACCACGTCCCGCGACACCACCCCCCCCAACCCCCCCACCACCCATGCGGCGAAGTCCCGGGCCCGCTCCGAGTCATCACCCGCCCCTCCGCCACCCGCCCCGCCCACGCATCCTGCCCCTCGCGCAGTTCTGCAA
>JAPPGM010000055.1 GCA_028874995.1 Gemmatimonadota bacterium
GTGGCGAAGGCGGTCGTACTCGTCGGCCGCCACGACCACAACGGCGGGCTTCCCGTGCCGGGTCACCCGCTGGGGGTAACCGGCGATGGCCTCCCGGACCACAGCGCTGAAGCGGTTCTTCGCGTCCTGCAGCTTCCATTCGGTCATGTCGAGCGTCTCTGATCGCGTTGCGTTCCTTGCAATGATTTCGCCTGTCAATCTGGCTAGAAAATCTGTCTAGCCTAATTTACTAGCCAGAATTTGCTCGTCAACCTTCGCGTGGCGATGGCGGCGGCCAGTTCGGCAAAGAGGGCCTGTCCGTTCAGCCGTCATCGGCCGCCTCCCGGATCCTGAGGACGAGGACATGCTCCACATCCAGCGAATCGCGGCCGACGCCGAGCACTTCCCTGCTCCGAAGAGAGTGGAGCTCCGTGGCGCGGCCGAGGTTGAAGGTGCCGAGGGTCTCCCCGTCCCCGCCGAGGAGGGACCACTCGACAAGGTCGCTCGAGCTGGGCGCGAAATGCTTCATGAGGGTCTCGGACCCGTCGGTGATCACCGCCTCGTAGAAGGGGCGCGGGACTGACTCACCCCAAACGTCGACCGCTTGCCGCGCGAAGGTCATGTAATCCATGTCGGGCCGCCGCCGGGCGACGGTCTCTGCACGTTGCCAGAACCGGTCCATCTCAGCCTGCGGCACGGGAGCTGGCGGAGAAGCGGCTCGCAGGGCCCGAGCGACCTGTCCACCCCAGGGAAACGACACCACGCGACCGTCCCTGCCATCCGCCACGATGACTCCGGTCCGCGTCAGGTCGTAGGTGGACCACACGTTGAACGCAGGCATGCCCATGAACGTCGCCCCGCCCTCGCCCCGGCCGTAGAAGAACTCGTCCCCCGGGATTTCGACCGATGTCTCGAGCGCCGTCCCCGGATCGTCCACCCGATAGAGTTCCACCGTCTCCCTCAAGACCCGCATGACATTTCCCTGGCCAGCGTCCGGCCGGGTCCCAAAGGCCACCACCGGGCCTCCCCCGGAACTGAACGCAACTTGTTCAGGGGTCCCGGTGATGCCGCGGAGCGGCCACATGGTGACGAACGAGTCCCGATGGAAGAGTTGGACCCGGCGCATGAGTCCGTCGAGAACGACAATCGAGTCGCCCTCGATGTCCATGTCCAACATCCCCTGGAACTCGCCGGGGCCCTGCCCAAGCCGGCCGATCGTCTCCTTCAGGTCCCCCAGCGAGTCCAGCAGCAGCAGGTTCAGCGACCCTGCGTTCATCACTGCAAGATCGCCGCCGCGCAGCCTTCGGACGCCTTCGACTCGATGAAACAGGTCGCTGTGGACGACGTTGACCGTGTCGAGAACGAGTTGGACGGCGGTCTCGGGCGGGGTCTCGACTTCCGGGCTCTCCCGCTCGCATCCGGCCACGGCGATCAGCAGGCATGGGCCGACAAGCACGCTCCGTCGTCTGCCCGCCGGACACCGGTACTTCAATCCAGGTACATACATCCGAGCACCTCGCTGTTTGCTACCGGGCCCGCTCCCGTGTACCTCTACTGATTCACCGACACTACCAATGTAGAGGCGCCATCTGTTGAACGCACCCGAACAGAGACGCGGGACTTCCCGCTTGAAATCTCTCACACCGTACCTCGCGGCCGTGGCCCTCCTCGCGGCCGCCACCCTCCTCACCACCCCCCTCACCGCCCAGCCCCCCCACGACATCGTCCTGGCCGGCGGGCGCGTCATGGACCCCGAAACCGGCCTTGATGCGGTTCGCAATGTCGGCATCCGGGACGGGGCGATCGCCACGATCTCCGAGGACCCCCTTTCCGGTGCGGTGGTCCTCGATGTCTCCGGCCTCGTCGTCGCCCCCGGCTTCATCGACCTGCACGCGCACGGGCAGACCAACCGTGCGAACGAGTTCCAGGCCCGGGACGGGGTCACCACGGCGCTGGAACTGGAGAGCGGGGTGCCGCTCCCGGCCGTGTATCTGGCCCGGCGCGGCGAAGTGGCGATCCTCAACTTCGGCGCCACCGTCTCGCACATGAACGTGCGTCCACGCGCGATGCCGGGACGGCTGGCGGAACTCGAGCAGGCTCTCGCGAATGTCGAAGAAAACCCCGCCGGTGCTTTTCGCACGTTCAGTTTCGTGGGCTCCGCCGCCCGCTACGACCCGGTCCACCCCGAGGACTATCCGGCGCTTCGCGACGCCCTGGCCAGCGGCCTCGCCGACGGCGCCCTCGGGATCGGCATGGCCCACCAGTATTACCCGGGCGCCAACCACGAGGAGATCCTCGAAGTCTTCAAGTTCGCGGCCGACGAAGGCGTCACGATCCACACGCATGTGCGCAACATGGGGATCGACGCCATGCAGGAGGTCCTCGCCAACGCCGTAGCGACGGGTGCGTCGCTACACATTGTGCATGTGAACAGCTCGAGCCTGTGGCGCATCGCCCCGATCCTGGACCTCATCGGCGGCGTGCGCAGCCGCGGCTTCGACGTCACTGTGGAGGCGTATCCGTACACTGCGGCCTCGACCGGCCTCCAGTCCACGATCTTCGACCCCGGCTGGCAGGAGAGCCTCCGGATCAGCTACGGCGACCTGCAGTGGCAGGACACCGGCGAGCGGCTGACGGCGGAGACCTTCCAGAGCTACCGGGCCGAGGGCGGCACGGTCATCATCCACATGATGAAGGACGAGTGGATCCGCGAGGCGCTCTCGCGCGACTTCGTGATGGTCGCATCGGACGGGATGCCGTACGCGCCGGGGGCGCATCCGCGCAGCGCGGGGACCTTCTCGCGTTTCCTGGGGCGGTACGTGAGGGACGAAGGGCTGATGCCGCTGATGGAGGGGCTGGAAAGGATCACGATCATGCCGGCGCGGCGCCTGGAGCGCATGACGGACCAGGCGCGGCGGAAGGGGCGGGTGCAGGTGGGGATGGACGCGGATATCACCGTGTTCGACCCGGACAGCATCATCGACACCGCGACGTTCGAGGACGACCTGTCGTTTTCGGTGGGGGTGATGCATGTGCTGGTGAACGGTGAGTTCGTGGTGCGGGATGGGGAGAATGTCGACGGGGCGATGCCGGGACGGGCGCTGGTGGGGAGGAAGGCCAGCCGATGAGAAAGCTGCTTGCGGGGCCGGCCCTTCTCGCCACTCTCGCCCTGGCGGCCGGCGCCGCCCCCGGCGCCACCGCCCAGACCTACGACATCCTCATCCGCAACGCCCGCGTCCTCGACGGCACGGGCAACGACTGGTTCCGGGCCGACATCGCGATCATCGGCGACCGCATCGAGCGCGTCGGCAGCCTTCCCGACGCCACGGCCCACCGCACCATTGACGCGACCGGCCTGTATGTTGCGCCCGGCTTCATCGACCTGCACTCGCACGCCGACCGTGCCATGACCTCGGAGCACCTCGAGGCGCGCCGCGCGAAGAGCCTGAACAGCCAGGGCCTCACGACGATCATCGGGGCCGCGGACGGGCGCAACGGGAGGTGGCCGATCACCGAGGAGATCGCTGCGCTGCGCGACCAGGGCCACGCGATGAACTTCGTCCCCATGGTGGGCCACAGCACCGTGCGCTTTCAGGTCATGGGGAACGATTACGAGCGGGCGGCAACCCCGGAGGAGATCGCGCAAATGCAGGAGCTGGTGCGAAGCGGCATGGAGGCGGGGGCGTGGGGGTTGGGCGCGGGCGTCGAATACCGGCCGGCGCGGTTCAGCGATCCGGAAGAGCTGGTCGCGCTTGGGAAGGCGGTGGCGCCGTACGACGGCTTCTATATCGCGCACCAGCGGAGCGAGGCGTCGATGCCGCTCTGGCAGCTCCCGAGCAACGTGGACGACTGGCCGGTCGACGGGCTGCAGGCGCTCGAGGAGACGATCAACATCGCGCGGGAGGCGGGGATCCGCGTGGTCGCCAGCCATCACAAGGCGCGGGGGCGCTCCAGCTTCGGCCGCTCCGCGCACGACACGCTGGTGGTGAACGCGGCCCGGGCCAAGGGGCTTGAGGTCTACCTGGACGTGTACCCGTACGAGACCTTCGGCGGCGGAGCGCGTCCGATGATCCCCAAGTGGAGCCTGGTGCACGACACGGTGGACACCAGCGGGGGTCGGGACAGCCCGGTCTACAACCGGCCCGGCGTCTACGACAGCGCCCGCGTGCACCTGGAGCGGCGCTGGAACGACCCCGCCACACGTGAGCTGATCGCGCGCGACATCGCGTGGATCGTCGACCACAACGGGGGGGCGGAGCGGGTGGTGGTGCTGAGCTACCCGGATGAGGCGTTCGTGGGGAAGACGCTGGCGGAGCTTGCGACGGAGATGGGGGGCACGTTCCAGGATGTGGTGGTGCACATGGCGCTGAACGGGTTTCCTGGGATGATCGGCGGAGCGAGGACGCGGGGGTACGGCATCCACGATGTTGATGTGGTCAACTACTACAGGCAGGAGTACACGGCGACCGCGTCGGATGCGGGGGTCAGCGGGGTGGAGGGGACGCCGTTCGCGTCGGTGGCGGGCGCGCATCCCCGCCACTTCGGCGCCTTCACCCGCAAGATCGCGCACTACGTGAAGGACCTGAAGACGATCTCGCTGCCGTTTGCAGTGCGTTCGATGACGTCGCTGCCGGCGCGGATCATCGGGCTGGAGGACCGGGGGTTGGTGCGCAAGGGGTACAAGGCTGATCTGGTGATCTTTGACTTGGGGCGGCTGCGGGATCGGGCGACGGTGCTGGAGCCGGATCTGTTCAGCGAGGGGGTGGATTATGTGATGGTGAATGGGGTGCTGACGGTGGATGGGGGGGAGTTTACGGATGAGCTGCCGGGGGTGGTGGTGGGGCGGGGAGGGCGGGGGGTGAGTTGAGGGGGGACGAGAGCAGGGTCTCCACCAGAAAAAAGTACACTATACATTACATAATGTAATGTTTAAACTTTACAGAACAGAAGGCTGAGCAAAGCGGGACATTGGGAGGCTATCGTGTTTGGTTCATGGGGAAGTGAGCGCAGGCGGCTCCGCTCGCTCGGCGCGTTCCAATGCCTGGTGCTCGCAGCGCTCGCCGCACCACTCGACGCCCAGGACTCGGTCGTGGTCGTCCCCGATGCCCCGGCCTGCGCCACCTGCTCACTCGACATTTCGGTCCTCGTCGAGCTCGGTGACCGCGAGGGGCCGGGCATTGTCGGCGAACAGGCCTGGATAAGCCGGGCCGACGACGGGGACTACTACCTTCGCTCGAGCCTGGCGGGGGAAGAAGGCCTGCTGCGATTCTCTCCAGACGGCGTCTTTCAGGAAGTCATCGGGCGGGATGGTGAGGGACCGGGAGAGTACGTCCGGCCGGAACTGATGGGAGGCAGTGCCGATGACCTGACGATTCTGGATGTTGCCAGCCGCCGCTTCACGACCATTCGCAATGGTGAGGTGTCGGCGATCAGCATGTCGTTCATGCCCAAAAGGAGTGCCCTGTTGCCCGACGGCCAGCACCTCTACAACGCCATCGTGTTCGAGCCCGATCGAATTGGTCACCCGTTCCACGTGTATGACCCGGAGAGTCGGCGAATCACGCGCTCTTTTGGTGACGAGGGGGTTCGCGTAGACCGAAGCTCCCGAAGCCAAAACGCCATGAATCGTCCTATTGCGGTTGCGGCGGATGGACACATCTGGGCGGCGCGTGTAAACCGTTATCAGATCGACAAATGGGGTCTGGGCGGAGATCGTATTGCGCGAATCGAACGCGACGCGCCCTGGTTTCGCCCCTGGTTGGATTTCCCCGACGGGGCACCCATAGAAGACAGGCCATTGCCGGAGCTTGTTGGTGTACGGGACTGGGGCGACGATCTCCTGATGGTTGTCGTGAGAGTGGCGGACAGCGAGTGGAAGCCGGTGCGCCCGGCGCGTATTGAGCGTGGCCACGAGGTGATTTCCGGCGCGCAGATGGAGGAGCTGTACGACACCGTGATCGAGGTCCTGGATACCCGTTTGGGAACGGTCGTGGCACGCACCCAGGTCGATGCCCACGCTTGGCGCGTGATCGGGAACGACGGATTCTATTCGTACGCGGAACACAGCGACCTGGGCGAGCCCAAGCACGTCGTGCGGTCGGTCGCTCTGTCCGGGTATTCCAGGTAGGGCGCCATTTGCAGTCCACCAGGCCACATCCACGGCTGCGCCGTCTTGGTTTGGCAGGGTAGGAAAACGACGCCTATCCGTCGCGGCGGATCCGATAGACCTCCACTCTCTGGGCGCCCCATTCATCGCGTCTCACGGTCACGTAGGAATCCGTTCCGATCCAGCACAGATGGCAATGACTCAGATCCGGCAAGCCGGTTGGGGGCGGTTCTTCCAAGACGCCCAGCCACCGTCCTTCCGGGTTGAAGACGCTCCACCGATCCGGTAGTCCGGTCTCGGAATCTGACCACTCCCGAACCCAGAGGTGACCCTCGGCGTCAACAAGCATAGCGTCGACAGGCGGGTACGTGTCCCACTTCGGCGTTGCCTCGATCAGTGGCCATCGCCATTCGGCCTCGGGGAAGATACTCAAGAAGCGTATCCCGTTCTGCGCCCACGCCCGATGGGCTTGTTCGGTTACGGGCACCGGACTTGTCGTGCGACGAATGATGCGAACAAGCGCTCCATCGAGCGAAAACTGACGAATCTCGTTCCTGTCCCCGGAACTGATGTAGACCGATACCGGATTCCCGCCTACTGCAATGTGAGACGTGAGAAGAGTATTGAAGAAGTAGTCGTCAGCACTTAGTTGATAATCGGAAATGGGCGATGCCCTCCCGAATTCTTCCGGGACGGCCCAATGCTCTCGGCCACCCCAGGTTCCAAACGAAATCGCGTTGTATTCCCGGTCAATCCTGACGTATTCCTCTGGATGATGTCTGACCAATTCGTAGTCCTGCGGGCGCGCCCGCGCCGCGTCACGCACTTGGACTCGTACAATGAAAGACCCATCGGGCACGGGAAGTGTCGGGGATTCTACGGCTGCCTGACCGGGCAACTCGGCCAGCGCCCTGCCGAGATCGATGGTCCTGCGCTCCAGCACCCTTCCGGCGGTGTCGAAACGCGTGACGGCGCCCATCCATTGATCCCACACGACCAGCGTGTCCGGCGGCAAATACCACAGGTGTTGCGGGCGAGAGAACTCGCCGGGACCCCTCCCTCTTCGTCCTATCGTCCTGGAGGGCGTCCCCGATGGTTCGAACAGATAGAGTTGACGGTTTTCGGACGAGAGCACCGCCACCCTTCCATCCACTAAACGGGCCACGCCACCAACTCTCCAGATGGCGGCGGAGATACTGTCCCGGGCAGGGGAGCTGGCGGCGGCTGCGGCAATGCCCGAACCGCCTCCCAGGATGAACAGGGGATTCGGGTCAAGGGTCCAGGATTGCCCGCGAGGTCGCTCGGGTGCGTGGTTCACCACGATTTCGACACCTGCAGAATCGCGCACCGTGAATGCCGCTTCCTGGACAGGTGAGCCCGGATCGGGCGGATTCTCGCCGCGCGGCGTACGATCACACACAACCGCCATCGTGGGGACGGCAAGAGTCAGCAGCACCCGATGGTACGATCTCGCAGGACTTCGTGCCGGTGAATCACCGAAGGTCTTCATCTGATCCAAACTAATGTAGAGCGGCCGCAGTCTTCGGCAGACTTACGACGAGCCCACATGCCGATTCAGCCGATACCCCTCCACCACCTGCACCCCGGTTTCCGGATCCTGAGCAACTCCGAGAATCACGTCCTTCCCAACCCACTCCACGCGCACCAAGGGCAGTTCCAAGGTGCCGAGCCAATGCCCCGTCGGATCGAAGACGCTCCATTCACTTTCCGAAAGGCCCGCGCTGTACCTGTCCAAGACCCACAGGCAGCCTGCGGAATCCACCAGAAGCCCGGCGATCGGCGGCCGCACCCGGGGCAGGAATCCGGCCATTGCCCGGTCCCAGGATCGCCAGTCCGGGGATCTCGCGTGCGCAGCCTTCCACTGCTGAATCTCGCCGGCCGTGACGGGGATCGGATCCACCGAACGCCTGAGGATCCTGCGAAGCACCCCGGTACCGGAATACTGGTGAACCTCGTATCGGTCGGTGTTCGTGATGTACACGGAGAGCGGGGTTCCTCCTGCTGCCAGCTGCACCCCGAAGGGGAAGGGCAGGCCTGGGGGACCCGAAGGCTGCAGGTAGATGTGCTCCTTCTCCTCCCACCGTCCCAACGAATGAACGCCGTACTCGGAGTCGACCCTGAGGAACTCCACCGGCGCACGGTAGGGCTCCCGGAGGGGCGGGATGAAATCACCGGGTATGAGAAAGGTCTCGACAATGAACGACCCGTCCGCCAGCGGCAGGTGCACCCGCTCGGGAGCCGTCCGATTCGGTCCTTGCGTTGCCCCGAACAATGCGCTGACATCAATGCGCCAGTCCATGAGGAACTCGCCGGAGGGGTCGAAATGGGCCACGCGGCCCAACATGAAATCCCATACCACCAGCGTATCGCCCGGGAGGACCTGAAGGTGGTCCGGATTGCGGAACTCGCCCGGGCCTTGCCCCACGCGCCCGATCGACCGCGAGAACGCCCCGGAGGGCTCGAACACGAGTACCTTTTTCTCGCCGCGGGAAAGGAGAGCGATCCGGCCGTCCGAGAGGGCCACCACATCGCCGATGCTCCAAACCAGGTGAGCGGAGTCGGCGTCGATCACGTCGTCGAACCCGCCAAGGACGATTTCGGGTGTGCCCGCCACCGTCCAGGCGCTGCCCGCGTCCCATGCGGGGGCGTGGCTTTCGACGATTTCGATGTCGGCGGAGTCGTGGACGATGGCGGCGGGAGTCTGCTCGGGCTGCACGGGCGGCTCGCACCCCGCTGTCGCGAGGGCATGCACGAGGCCGGAGAGCGCCAACGCCGTCCACTTGGGATTCGTCATGATACTTACCTTTCGTTGGAGCAATCCGTCCGCGCCACAGCGACCCGATACCGCAAAACTAAGTTCCTAGTACATATATTCGCCACCGTCGCGCCCAAGAAACCGCATGACCCACCACTCCCATCCACGAGACACGGCGACCGGGAGAACCGCAGTCGCCCGGGCTCACGACCTCGCCATCGTCGGCGCCGGGCCCTGCGGCCTCGCCGTCGCGGTGGCGGCGAAGGAACAGGGACTTCGCTTCGCCATCCTCGATCGCGGCGCCATCACCGAATCGCTCACCCACTACCCCTACTACATGACCTTCTTCTCGACGGCCGAACGGCTCGAGATCGGGGACGTGCCGTTCACGATCCCGGAGCCGAAGCCGACACGGCGCGAGGCGCTGGCGTATTACCGGCACGTGGTGGCGCGTCATGGGCTGGCGGTGCGCCAATACGAGGATGTGACGCGCGTTGTCCGCCACTTTGGGCCCGAAGTGGCCGACAAACAGGCGTTAGAGGGTGAAAAGGGCGAGAGTCACGACGGTTTTGTCCTCCACACACGCTCCCGCGACGGCCGCGAGGACCGCGTGCCCGCCCGCGCCGTCGTCATTGCCACCGGCGGTTTCGGCGAGCCCAACCGGCTGGACCTGCCCGACGGGGACCCCGACGGCCGCATCATCCACTACTACAAGGAACCCTTCCCGTTTTTCGACCAGGACGTGGCCGTGGTGGGGGGCGGCAACTCGGCCGTCGAGGCCGCGTTGGAACTTCACCGCAACGGGGTCCGCGTCCGGATGGTGCACTTCGCCGATGTCGTCGACCGGGGCGTCAAGCCATGGGTTCGCCCGGACATCGACAACCGCATCGAGCACGGCGAGATCGTCATGCACTGGAGGTCGAGGATCGCCGCGCTGGGACCCCGCACGGCCACCATCGTGCGCGACGACACCGGCGCTTCCACCGAGGTCGCGAACGACTGGGTGCTGGCCATGACCGGGTGGCGTCCCGACCACGCGCTTCTGCACGGCCTCGGCGTGCGGACCGATCCCCGCACGGGAATCCCCGACCACGACCCCGCGACGATGGAGACGAACGTAGCGGGCGTGTTCATCGCGGGGGTGATCGCGGCGGGATACGACGCGAACAAGATCTTCATCGAGAATGGGCGCGAGCACGGGGCGTCGATCGCGGCGGCGGTGGCGGGGGTGGCATCGTGAGGCGCCGCCAGCGTATTGGCCGCACGGCTTCGCCATGCCTTTCCCTGCTCCTGGTGTTCGCGGCCGCTTGCGGCGAGCCCCCGGTCCCCCTCCCCGAGTCCGCGTCGTTCCCGACATGGGGAGTTCACTTCAACATGACCTACGACGACCTCATCAGCGCCCGCCCCGGCGCCGTGCTGATCCCGGACACGGGCGTCGTGGAGCCGCTCTTTCGGGGCTTCTATCGCTACGGCTTCACCGCGAACCCGCCCCGTCGGGGATCCCGCCTGGTCTACATCGACCACGTGGTGGACGAGATGGAGGGCGATTGGGCGCGCCGCGAGTGGGACACGCTGGTGGTGGCACTGAGCAGGGAGCTGGAGATGCAGCCCCGCTGTGCGGAGATCAACTATGCGCGACTCAGGTGGCGACGGGCGCTGTTGGAGGGAGAGGGCAGTCCGGTGTCGGCGGCGGTGGAGGTGGTGGCCGTCACGACGGGTGACCCCGGGCCGGGCGAGGCGGACCTGATCACGCGGGCGTGGCTGTCGGAGTACGCGGCGCCGGTGTCAAGGTTCCTGGAGGGGCCGGAGGGGACAGGCGTGGATCAGCTTCAGTGGGAGGATTGCGGGGAGGACGGATCACCGGGAAACGCCGCAAGGCAGTAGACTCGCGCGTACGGGGGTGGCGGGGCTAAGCGATCCGGTAGGAGCGAAGGGGCAGTGCCTGGGCCTCAAGGGACGAGAGGTCCACGATGTGGGAGGCTCGGTCGATGTCGAATCCAACGAGGTTTCCGCGCGCATCGAGATCCACGTTCACGCCTTCGGATACCTCTCTGGTCTCCGAACCGGGTTCATCGCTCAGCTCGATGTAGAGACTGTCCGTGTCGGGATAGTAGTGGAGTTTCATTCTGATCTTCTGCTGAATCCGCGATCGAAGAACGCGTTGTGGATGGTCTCCCGATCCTCCAGAGTAACCACTCGGAGTACCCTTGGGGAGGCCTCCCCCGTACGACGGACGTCACCCCAGAAGCGGTACCGTCCGTCTGGTTGCCGCTCCCATCGAAGCGGCGACCGGATCACATCAATACACCATTCCGGGTCGATGTATGGGCGCTTCCGCAGCACCTGTTCGTCGAAGTAGCGAGTCGTCTTCATGGGGCTTCCCTGCGTGACAAGATAAGCCTGGATCGTCGATCAGGTCGGTGATTCTTCCGCTGGAGGTGACGCCCTCACGGCGACCGCACAATCTCCAGCCGAACGACGTAATCCACGCCCATCTCATCCGAGTCGATCACGTACATCCGGTTCCCGGTGATCAACTGCACCGACATGCTGGCAAACCCGTCAGGTACCTCCGACTGCCCGAGGTAGCGGCCTTCGCTGTCGAAGACTTCAACTCCCACCACTCCGTCCCCGAGGTTGCGGCGGACCCATAGCGAACCGTCCCTGGACAGGTGGAAATCCTCGAACGGCGGATAGACCCGGGGCACCACATCCATCGCTTCCGGCGGAGGCCGCGGCGCGCCAGTTGGGTTGTGACCGCCCCGCACGGGGTCCAACTCCGCCTCCACGGCGGCCACTCGTGCGGCTTCCGAAATCGCAACGGGCTCGTATCGTCGTAGTACGGTGTGCAGCGTCCTGCCACTTTCGAGGTCGATCCGACGAAGCTCATAGCGGCCACCCTTGTCCAACCCGTCAGACCACCAGATGTCGAGGTTCGGCCCCAGGATCCTTGGGAAAGAGGGCTGAACGGCGCCCAAAAGGAAAAGGTGGCGCCACCCCGTGTGAACTCGATCTGGGGCGGGTCCGGCGGCTCCTCCGGCAACTCGAAGACCCGACCGTCAGGCTCGAGGCTGCCCGTGGCGCCCGGCCTGTAGACCCTGTAGACATATCGATCCGAGTCCTGAATCCAATCATGCCCGAGAAAGAGTCCCAACCTCCATTCGCCACCGACCTGGGTCACATAGCGTTGCCCCCCGATCCTCGACCCGGCCGTATCGAAGATCTCCCAGCGTTTGAGACGACCATCCTCGACCCATATCTCGCCGTTCGGCCCGTGACCCACGCCGCGTGCGCCGATGAACTCGCCGGGTCCCTCGCCGCGACCGCCGATGGTTCGCACGAACCGCCCGTTGCGGTCGAAGACCCTCACCTCGTTCGCCTGTGAGTCCACGATCCACAGGCGATCCAGCGCGTCGAGTGCGAGCGAGATGACATTTCCGAACGCATCGGGGCCATCGCCGGTGGCGGTACCGATACGCAGGTCTTCGACGAGACGCCAACGCGAGCCGGCGTTCGCGCCCCAGAGGCCATGCGCCGGATTGGTCACGCGAATGGACCCGTCGGCGAGCGTGTCGACGGTGAGTTCGGTGACGGGGGGATCGGCGCGGTCACCGCAGGCGCAGAAGGCCAGGATCGCAAGAAGGAGCGTGGGTGTTCTATCGGGCATGGTTGGCTCCGATGGTGGCGGAGGGCCTGGAAGAGGTAACCGTGGCGGTCCTGCCAGGCAACGACGAGTTGTGAAGCCAGGTGGATCTCTCGGGAGGTCTCCGCCGCACGAACGCCGGACTTGACGCGATCCAAGATGACATTATGATATGACATCACTTGACTGCATCTCTATAAAGTCACCATGAGAGCGATCACCCTCCGAAACGTGCCTCCCGATCTGGCCGAAGCCCTCAATCGCGAAAAGCGGCGACGTGGCCAGTCTCTCAACCGCACCGCCATCGACCTGCTCAAACAGGCCCTGGGGGTCGGGACGCCCCGTTCGAATGGTCTCGCCCATCTGGCGGGGGGATGGAGCGATGAGCGCGTCCGGGAATTCAAGACGGCTCTCGCTCCATTGGACGAAATCGATCCCGAGATGTGGAAGTGAGCCGTTACTGCCTCGACACGTCGGCCTACATCGAGTTTCTCCGGGGTGACTCGCGCGCCGTCGCCACGATTGACCGCGCGAGCTGGGTCGGTTTCTCCACGATCGCGCTGGGAGAGCTGTACGCAGGGTTCGCGCTGAGCCTGCGGCACGAGGAAGATGCGACGCGGCTCAGGGACTTCCTGGCGCATCCGGTGGTCGAGACGATCCAGGTCGACGACGAAGTCGCACACGAATACGGCCAACTGGTCGCGGAACTCCGGGCGGCCGGCACGCCATTGCCTGCCAACGACATCTGGATCGCGGCGTGCGCCGCCCGCACGTCAAGCTTGGTGCTGACCTGTGATTCGCACTTCACACGAATCGCGCGAGTGGGATGCGTGGTCTTGCGGCGGCCTGGCTCGAGACAGACGCGGGGAGACGAGTAGCCGCCGACATTTGACGACCGATCCCGCCAACGGGTATCGTTGAGGCATGAACCATTTGGATCGAATCACCATTGAGCCGGAAAAGAGGGGCGGAAAGCCGTGCATCCGCGGGCTCAGGATCACGGTGTACGATATCCTTGAGTACCTCGCGGCGGGAATGACCGAAGAGCAGATCCTGGCGGATTTTCCAGACCTAGAGAGAGCAGACATCCGGGCTTCGTTGACGTTCGCCGCCGAGCGTGAACGCAGGCTGGTTTCGAGTCCCCTCGGGTGAAGCTCCTTTTCGACGAGAATCTGTCCCCGCGCCTATCAGACGCTTTTCCGGGGTCCGCGCACGTTCGGGATGTGGGCCTGGCCCGCGCGACCGACACCGCGATTTGGGATTACGCACGGGACCACGGATATGCCATCGTCTCCAAGGATTCGGATTTCCATCAGGTGAGCTTCGTGCGGGGTCAGCCTCCCAAGGTCATCTGGCGGCGGCGGGGCAATTGCACCACCGCGGACATTGAGACGATGCTCCGATCCAATCGGGTTGGGATTCCTGCCTTCGCGAACGAGGACGCGGCAGCGTTTCTGGCACTCTCATAGGTGTAGTGCTAAAGACGCCTATCTCCGTCCGCCATCCCCCCCCGGCTCGTCCACCACAAACCCCCGATACCCCAGCGCCCGCTGCCGCGGCCACACCTCGTCCATGGTCTCCGCCTCGAACAACCGCCCATTCACCATCACCTGCTCCACCGTCAGCGTATTGCGCAGATCTTCAAGCGGGTCCCCGCTCATCACAACCAGGTCCGCCAGCTTCCCGACCTCGATCGACCCCAGCTCCTTCTCCAGCCCGATCCCGTTCGCCCCGAAGATCGTCGCCGAGCGCAGCGCATCGTGGTTCGACATCCCCCCCGACGCCACCATCCACAGCTCCCAGTGGAAGCCCAGCCCCTGCAGCTGGCCATGGCTGCCGACACCCGCAAAGCCCCCGTCCGCCACCACATCGGCCAGGAACCGCGCGTGGTCCTCGAAGACGAACTCCTCGTCCACAGCCCATCCCACCGCCCCCGCCGCGCCCGCCCGGCGCCGCGTCAACCGGTCCAGCGTCGCGTGCGGGGTGAAGCGCGCCAGGCGCGCGTTGTCGTGGACGTTCTCGCGGGTGAACCAGTAGATCTCGCCCATGGGGCCGCCGAAGGAGACGATCAGCGTCGGCGTGTTGAGGACTTTCGTCTCGGAGAATAGGCGGACGACGTCGTGGTAGAGGGGGTAGATGGGCAGGTTGTGCTCGATCCCGGGGTAGCCGTCCATCGCGTGCGTGAGGTCGGCCTGGTAGTCGAGGCCGGCTTCGGTGGTCGGCATGAGCTCCAGTTCGCGCGCCGCCATGACCAGCCACTGGCGCTGCTGCCGGTTCCCCGAGAGGTACATCTTGAAGGTCTTGGTGTCGTAGTAGTCGGAGTAGCGCCTGAGGATGTCGCGGGCGTGGTCCAGGTCGCGGACGCCCTCGAGGGCCTGGTAGTCGCCGAAGACGCCGGGCCCGGTCGAATAGATGCGGGGGCCGAGGATGTCGCCGGAGCGCACGCGGTCGGCGTAGGTGAGGACGTCGGAGACACCGGTCTGGGGGTCGCGGGTGGTGGTGACGCCGAAGGCCAGGTTCGCGAGGTAGCCCCATGGCTGCGTGGTGTGGATTCCGGCCGGGGGACGCAGGTGGGCGTGCGTGTCGACGAATCCGGGTGTGATGGTCATGCCCGAGACGTCGCGGGTGACGGTGCCTTCCGGGACGGTGATGGTGCCGGACGGGCCCACCGCGGCGATGCGGTGGCCGGTGATGAGGATGTCGCCCCGTTCGAGGACCTCGTCGCCGCGCATGGTGATGACGCGGGCGCCGGTGAGGAGGAGGTGGCCGGTGGGGAGGTTGCGAGGGGCGTCGAGGGCGACCCGGACTTCGGTGGGGCGGTAGCTGGCGGGTTCGTCGGCTTCCTGGTCCGCTGGGGCATCGGTCGTGGTCGGTTCCTCCGGTTCGCCGGCCTCCTCGGTTGCTTCTGCCTCATCAGCTTCGTCCGCTTCCGCCGCCTCCAGGCTGTCCGCAAAGGCGCGCGCTGCGTCCAGGTCGTACCGGAAGTACGCGTTCCCCAGCGCCCACACCACCGTTCCGCCGTCGGCGCTCCACGACGGGAACTCGCCGCCCATGTCGGTGAGGCGGGTGACCGGGACTGCGGCGCCGGAGGGATTGCGGACCGAGACGGTGGGGGCTTCGGCCCCGACGCGGGGCACGGTTACCACGTACAGGTCGTTGCCGACCCGGGCCAGCGCCTGGTCGCCCACGGGCGCCATCCGGATTGACGACGCGCGCGCAGGGGGGCCACCCCGGTTCGCGGTGAACCCGGTGACCTGGAGGTGCGCCCTCTCGTCGGTCCCGTCCCAGCGGACCGACACCAGCCCGCTGCCGAAGGAATGCAGGTAGATCCGGTCCGGATCATCGCTGCGGAAGTGCGGTTGCGAGCGGCCCAGCGCCTCGGCCACCACCGTGGCGCCGCCGCCCCCGGCCGGATACCAGGCGATGTCGGAGGGGTCTCCCCCCTGCCCCGACAAGCGTCCGCTCACCGGCGCCTGCAACACGACGATGCGGTCGCCCTCCGGCGACCACGCGGGTGATTGCAGATAGCGCGGCACGTCCGAGACCTGGCGCGCACGCCCGTTGTCTGCCGAAATCGTGTGCAGATGGCCGCCATCGGGCTCCACCCAGCTCACCGCCGCGATTGTCTCGCCGTCCGGTGACCACGCCGGGTAGAAGAGCGCGGCCTCCACCTCCGCGCCGATCTCCCTCGGCGTCCCGCCCTCGGCCGCCATCATGTACAACCGCCCCAGCGCCGTGAACGCGACCTCGCTGCCGTCCGGTGACAGCACCACGTCGCGGATCTGGCGCACCCTGAAGGTCGGTGAGTCCTCGACCGGATAGTCGAAGTCCAGGCGCGGCCCGGCGTGGATCGTCACGTCCACTTCGAAGGGGATCTCGACCGGGTCGCTTCCGTCGAGGGGCAGCCGCCACAGCCGCCCGCCGTACGAGATGACCAGCGCCGCCCCATCCGGGGTGAACGCGTAGCCGGGCAGCAGGTCCAGCGTCGCCCGGCTCTCCATGTCGTCGCGCTGGACGGGATAGGCGAGCCACCGTTCCTCTCCGCTCGCCAGGTCGCGCGCACGCAGCCCCGTGGCGTCCTCATGACGAGTCCCGTAGACCAGCGTCGCACCGTCGGGAGAGACCGCCGGGCGGAAGCCGGAGCCGTAGCGGCCGGTGATCGTGGGGCGCCGGCCCGTCTCACGGTCGTAGCGCACCAGCTGGTACTTCGGGAACAAGGCGTCGTAGGTCCAGTCGCCGGTCCCCTGCGCCAGGTAGATGTAGCGGCCCGTGGGATCGAAGGCGGCCCCGATGGCCTTGAGGTTGTCGGGTGCGTCAATGAGCGCCATCCCGCTCCCGCCCCGGCGGTGGTAGAGCCGCGGCTTGGCCGCCCCACCCAGCGGGCTGAAGGTGCGGGAGGCGACCAGGTACTCACCGTCAGGCGCCCACTCGGGCGAGGTGTAGAGGTTGCCGTTTCCGCGCGTGATCTGCGTCGTGTCCGACCCGTCGGCCGCCAGCACCCAGAGGTTCTGTCCCCCGCTCCGGTCCGAGACGAAGACGATCTCCGAGCCGTCCGGACTGTAGCGCGGCTGGCTCTCGAAGGCGGGACCGGTCATGAGGGGGGTGGCGGTGCCGCCCTCGACGGGAAGCGTGTAGAGGTCGCCGAGGAGGTCGAAGACGAGGGTGGTGCCGTCGGGGCTGATGTCAACGGAGACCCAGGAGCCCTCGTTCGTGGTGAAGCGGATCTCGCGGGTGGGCTCGAGGGGGAGGGACTCGGTGGCGAGGGAGTCGGTCCGCGTGGGGGGGTCCTGGGGTTGGGCGGGGGTGGGGGTGAGGAAGTGGACGCAGGCCCAGAATGCGAGGACGGACGGGTATGCAGACCGGGCGCATCGGTCGGCCACGGTTGATGGGCGGCTGGACATTGGGCATCTCCTGGAATCAGGCGCGGTGTTTCGCCGGCGTTGCGACACATCGCCTCGAATCCAGGCTGGGACGTTGGGGGTTGGACGTCAACCCGCCCTCCCGCACGTCCAAGCCGTGCGTTGCCCGGTATCCCGCATCCACGAGGCCGCCGACGCGAGGGGACCATCGCGAAGCCGTCGAGCTGGGCGGTTGGAAAACCTCTGAACTACCGCCGGGAGAGCTGCGGCTCCAAGAGGTGAATGAATGGGACGCCGGCCTCCGTCTCGTGGTACGCTACCACATATCCGGAACCGCTGGCAAAGCCCAGGAAGATGCCGTCCTGATGATGCCGGCCAGTCGTCCGCCCGGTATCCGGATCCACCAAATCCAACCAGCCGTCCGAGAGCTTGACGACGAGGGACAGGATGTCTCCGGCGCTCACCGACCCCGTCCATTCCGGATCCGGAGTATGCCAGATGATCCAGAGTCCCTGATCGTCCAGCATGGCCCCCCCATTGCGCCCGCTCCTGCCTGCACCGGGGAAGTTCTCGACAACATAGGGTGGAGCCGCTCTGTCGAACTCCACGACCTGCCGCTCGATTACCCTGGCGACTCGGGGTTCGGGGACCAGATCCCAACGCACGAGCCGGTTGTCGACGACACCTACTTCCCACAGGGCGTCGCCCGCGCCCGCAACGAACGATCTCCGGGACGTGCTACCGGTCAACGGGGATGGGTACGGTTCCCCGTCGTCATCATAGGAGACGATCTCGCCCGAGCCGGAAATCATGTGCAGATTGTGACCGATGGCCGCAGACGTTGGCTCATCCCCTGCGAACACCACGCTGCCGTCGCCCACGACGAAGGCGGAGCCGATCTGTCCCGGGAACGCGTCGGTTCGCACGACGCGAAAATCATGGTCGAGTATCGTTTGCCCGTCACGGGGATCGAATATGTGGATGTATCGGGGGCCCACGGCGATGTGGGAGATCGACCCGTATTCGCCCGGACCTTCACCCCGGCGCCCGACGGTCCGCAGGAACCTGCCGCTGGAGTCGAACACCGAGATTTCCGCCTGATCCGCAGCAGCGACGAGAATCCGGCCACGGCGATCCACCGCCACATGCGAGAACGGCGACAAAACGTGCATCCCCGGACCGTCGAGACCACCGATGGTCAGGACTGTATCGAAGGTGATGAAGCACTCGGCGCAGGATACCTCTCCGGAAACCCGTTCGGGTATCTGGGCTGACAGATGCGCCGTAGCGGCGGCGCCTACTGCGGAGAAGGCCAGAATCAACGGGGTGATCCGTCTCATTGTCTTTCACGTTGGGGCCCGTCCGTTCGGCGACCGCGACCTCCATTGACTCGTGCTCGATTCCAAGCGTGGAAAAGAACGCTCAAGGAGAACGAGGAATGGCGCGAGCCGCGAATCACAAATCCCCTGTCGACGGGCGTTTCATTCTGTATCCTTTTGGAACCGGCGGCGGCGAGATCCATTCGAATAGCCCGGCACGGTCTCGAAACCGGCCCGGGAAAAGTGGTGATCGGTGGTAAGCGCTCTGGTGAGCTCGAGTTCCTTCATCACGACGAAGCTGGTGCAATCGGTAAGGGAGAAGTCCCTGTCGCGCCATTCGAAGAACCACTCGCGTGCCTTCCGGGCGCGGGGCGCGCCGATTCGTTCCCAGCGAACTCGCGTCGACCTGCGCCCACCACTGCTCGGCCGCGCGCAGCCCCAGGCGGGTGCGAATGAGCGTGAGTGTTTCGTCGACAACGTAGTCGGTGGAGACCAGGAAACCGCCGCCGCGCAGGTGTGCATCGCGCGCCTGGCGGCTGGCCTCATGCCCTGGGTCTGCACCGTCGGCCATGGCCATCCAGCCCGCCGTGTCGACGAAGAGCCCCGGCCTACTCGTCGGATCTGCCATGGAGGATGCGGTCATGGTTCGCGGACGTGAGTCCGTCGCTCGACGCGCCCACCGCTTCGGCTCCGAACAGTGAGTCGTCTTCGGGTCTACCGACGGCGACCCCTCCGTGCAGCGGTACGATCCGGAATGCGGGACGGCTGCGGTAGAGGACCGTGAAGTCCTCGCCGCGCTTCACCCGCTCGATGATCCGCCGCATCTCGTATCGAAGCGTCTTGACGTTGATCGTGGTGGACATCGGTTGGCCTTGGCTTGATTCCCGGGTGACGGCGCGAAGATAAACTTAAGATAACCTTTAGAACAGTTTCTCCCCCGGCAACCCCGCCGCCTGTGCGAGCCAGCTTACCCAGAGCTCCTCGTCAATCTCATCCCCCTCATGAATGTGGAAATACCGCACCACCTCGTGCTTCGACGCCACCGGCGGAACCGGCCGCAGCGACGCCCCATTCAGAAACGTCACCTTGACGTACTTCGTGAAACAGTGGAACGACAGGAACCACCCCCGCCCCTCAACCCCGTAGAACGGCGAGTTCCACCTCACCGCCTTGCGCACTCCGGGCACGCTTCGCTCGACAAGCGCATCGAGCGACCGCCCGACCCCCCACTTCCACCCCGGCATGGCCGCGATATAGTCCCGCACCGGCCCATCCCCGTCCCCCTTCGGAATCTGCGGATTCCCTCCCGAAAGCAGCTTCGGCTTCGCCCCCTCACCCCTGGCGGCCCCCGCCACAGCCCGCTTCGCCACCGGAATCACGTCGCCGAAGTCACCTGCCGCAGCGTCCCGCCCTCGACCAACCACGGAGATTTGTTGTAGTCGACGGAGATGGAGGGCTGTTCATTTTGCATACTCCTTGCATCGGCCGCGGCGTTTCGCCAGATCTTGCGACACACCACCTCGATTCCAGCCTGGGGACCGTGGGGGTTGGTCGTCAACTCGCCGTCGCGCATGTCTGAGCCGTACGACCGGGCAAGCTGGGGCTGGTCGAGTCGAAGGACTTGCCCGGTTCGCCGGTGGGACCATACTTCTCCCCGGAGTGGGTGTCGCATGGCCCAGGACACCATGGGGGTACTGACCGGAGACTGAAATGGATGGCACGCTGAGTGAAACTGTGCTGGATGAGGTGATCCGGCGCGTGGTCGAGGTAGCGCAGCCGGAGAAGATCATCCTTTTCGGATCGGCGGCGCGGGGGCGTATGCGACCTGGCAGTGACCTCGATCTGCTGGTCGTTCGGGGCGGTGTGGACGCACTCGATCTCATGGGCGAAATCTATCTGAACATGCGCGGTGTAGGCACGGCAGTCGATGCCATCGTGGCAACCCCGGAGGACCTGGAACGGTACCGTGACAGCTACGGCATGGTGATTCGGGAGGCTCTGCGCTACGGCCGGGTGGTCTATGAGGCCGCCTGAGCGGTTTCCCCACGACGATCCACGGGAGTGGATGAACCGTGCACACAGCAGTTTGGCTCGTTCGAGACTATGGACGGCAGACGTGTACCTGGAGGACCTCTGCTTCGACGCACAGCAGGCCGCCGAGAAGGCCATCAAGGGGCTCCTGTTGGCACAGTGGGATACAGCATCCGTTCATTCACGATCTGGCGGCACTGCTCTCTTTGGTCGAAGAGTCCGGAACAGGTGTTCCAGCTGAGGTCTTCGAGGCCGCAATCCTCACTCGGTACGCCGTCGTTGCCCGGTATCCCGCACACACGAGGCCGGTTTCACAAGAAGACCATCGCGAAGCAGTCGAACTGGCCGACCGAGTCGTTCGTTGGGTCGAGGGCCTACTTTGATTGGCAGTTCAATCGCTGACCCTCACCCCCGGCGCCCCCCCCGCGCCCGCTTCGCCACCGGAAATCAGCTCGCCGCAGGCTTCACCCGGTACTTCTCGAACCACGCCACGATGTTCGCCACCTTCGCCATCAGCTGGCTCGGCCGCCGGCTCATGTCGTGCGACGCACCCGGCAGCCGGATCACCGCCGTGTCGATCCCGCGCATCTTGAGCGCGTGGAACATCTGGTACGACTCGGACAGCGGCGTCCGCAGGTCCTCCTCGCCGGTTATTAACAGCGTCGGCGTGGTCACGTTCCCGGCCAGCGAGATCGGCGAGAACCGCCAGTACGGCTCCGGGTCCTCCCACGGAAGCCCCTCGTAGCGGCTGAAGTAGTAGCCGTACCAGTTGTCGGCGGTCAGCGTCTTGCTGATCCAGTTGACGACGGGCTTCTGCGACACCGCGGCCCGGAAACGGTCGGTCTTGCCGACGATCCACGCGGTCATGATCCCGCCCGCGCTGCCGCCGGTCACAAAGAGGTTGTTCTCGTCAACGTAACCGCGCTCGATCACCGCGTCGACGCCGGAGATCAGGTCGTCGTAGTCCTCTCCAGGGTAGTTGTGGTAGAGCAGGTCGCCGAACTCTTCGCCGTAGCTGGTGCTGCCGCGCGGGTTCGCGTAGAGCACCACGTAGCCCGCCGCCGCCATCAGCTGGATCTCGGCGGAGAAGCGGTCGCCGTAGTTGGAGATCGGACCGCCGTGGATCTCGAGGATGAAGGGGTAGCGGCGGTTCGGGTCGAAGTCCGGCGGCTTGACGATCCATCCGTGGATGGGGCGGCCGTCGAAGGATGACTCCCACCAGATCTCCTCGACCGCGCCCAGGGTCCTGCCGGCGAGGAGGTCTTCGTTGAGGGCAGTGATCGTCCGCGCGCCACCGTCGCCGCGCCGGCCCACCGCCACCTCACCCGGCATATCGGGGCGGGTCTGGTTGAGGGCGAAGGTGCCGTCGTTCGCGACGGAGAAGGAGCCGCCGCCGTAGGGACGCCCGTATGAGGTGCCGCCGAGGTCGCCGGCGAGGACCGTGACATCTCCGTCCAGGGTGGTGAACGCGACCTTCGAGTTGCCCTCGTCGTCGAACTGGAAGAAGATGCCGCTGCCGTCCGCTGCCCACACCGGGTTGGACACGCTGCGGTCCAGGCCGCCGGTCACCACCCGCGCCCCGCTCCCGTCGATGTTCAGCACCTGCAGCCGGCTGACCTGGTAGGTGCGGGTGCGGTCCGCGTAGCCGACGAAGGCGATGCGGCGGCCGTCGGGTGACACGGCGGGGCTGTGGTCGGGACCGGACCGGTCGGTAAGCGCACGGATCTCCCGGGTCAGCACCGAAGCCATGTACAGCTCCGAGTTCCGATGGTCGCGCTCCCAGCCCTCGCTGCGGTTCGACGAGAAGACCAGGTGGTTGCCGTCGGGCGTCCACACCGCCGCGCTGGAGTGCTGGAAGTCACCCGATGTCACCTGCCGGGGCGTCCCGCCCTCGACCGGAACGACGAAGATGTGGCTGTACCCGAAGTCGAGATAACCCACCCCGTCCTGACGGCTCTTGAAGCGGTCCTCCATGATCGGCGGGGCCGCCCACTCGGCGCCTGCGGGGGGCCTGGGCGGCGCGGCCAGGCTCGGCGGCGCATACGGCACAAGCATGTTGAAGGCGATATGGCGTCCATCCGGGGACCAGCGCAGCCCGCTGGGGGATTCGGTCACCTGCGTGAGTGTCGCCGTCTCGCCCGTGTCCATCCAGCGGAGGTGGATCTGGCCGCTTGCCGTGTAGGCCAGCCGGGTGCCGTCCGGAGACCAGCGGGGAGAGCTGCCGGTGGCCAGACGGCGGTGGCCGGAACCGTCCGAGCCAACGATCCACAGTTCCGAGCGCTTCCGGTCCTTCATGATGTCCATCGAGGTCCGCACGTAGACGACCCGGCTGCCGTCGGGCGAGATCTGGGGGTCGGCGGCGTATTCGAGCTGGAAGACGTCCATTGGCTCGAAGGGGGACTGGGGGTGGGCGGTGGTGGGGGTGGCGAAGTTGAGGAGGATGACGGTGACAGCAAGGGGGAGGACGAGGCCGGCGTTGGATCGTACCGGCCGGGTGCGCGGAATCCGCGGGCAGGATTGGATTTGTTCGGACATCTTGGGCTCGGGTGTCGCGGGGCTCGAATGGGATGGAGACAGGCGCGGCGGGATGCTCCAACTTCTCCCATAGGGGGCGTCAGGGGCAACCGGCGGATGCGGGTCGGCGGGTCCGTTTCAACCTGGCCGGCCGCGTTCCCTAGTCCGAATCGAGTAGCTCGGGCCTGATTTCGTCCCAGTCGAGGACCGGATCCGTTGCATCGCGAAGCCGCTCCCGGGCCTCGCACTCCTCCAGGTAGTCCTCCAACGCCATGCGCAGAATTCGGGCATCACTCGGATCCAGTTGAGACGCCGCTTCCTCCACCGCCTCGATGAGCGCTTGGGGGACTCCTGCCACGTTCTCGCTCATGCTGCGACGCTCCGCGGATTGGATTGCAGTTTCACCCGAAGTTACCTTCCGGCCCCTCTTCACTTGGCTCACTCCCAGGAGACACCCGCTTGACGGCTGGACGGAAGATCTCGACACCCATCCCCCGCTCGCAACTGACCCGCTTGGCGGAAGAGCAGTTCGGTGACTGGATCAAGGCGGTCGTGGACGTGTCGCGGGGAATCATGGCGGTCGGTGGCGACCTCCACGCGGACGACGACGCCGTGCTTCTCGCCGACGGTTCCTCGCAGCGGGATCTCTGGGGGATCAACCTCTATCCCGAAGAGGAAGGGCGGGACTGGATCGAGTTCGACTCGATGATCAACATTCGCCCCCGGGACGACAACCGCTCCCGCGGTGTCGACGACCCGCGCGTACGGGCACGCATCCGGATCGTCGTCGATTCCCTGATCATCAACGAACAGCCGACCCGAAATGACCCGGACCCTCCACAAGCGAGCCGCAGCAGGCGCCTGGGCCCGCCTGGAGCTCGTCGAGCAGCTCGGAAACGTGGGCACCGAGGTGGACCGCACCACCAAGGCCCACGAGGTAGGCCGAAGGAGGCGGTTCGAAAGCGCCCTCGAAAGAGCGCTGGAGCTCTTCGACCTGACCGCTGCCGACCCCCGTTGGCACGGCCACCGCTGCCAGGAGGTTCTGCGGGCGCGCGAAGAGTTCTGTCGCCTCTTCTTCGACCCCGACGTGCCGAGCGGCTCGGCGGAGGGGTTGCGCAGGTACTTCTTCGGCTTCGGCCACGCGGCGCGGATGCTGCACTACCGACGGCTGTCAACTGGCAGGTGACCAGCGCCCCGACGTGTAAACCGAAGCGCGCCGCGGCGTACCCTTCCCCAAACGGGAGGATGTCATGACCATGACTCGACATTACGCCACCGTGCCGCTGCTGTGCCTGCTCGCGCTAGCGGGCCCTTCCCTGGTCCTGGCTGGCGGCGCTACCGCCCAGGATCGCACGGGGAAATCGCCATTCTCCATGCAAGCCGCGATCGAGCAAGCCCGGCGGAGTCCTTTCCACGCCGCGGCCCTGCCGGGGATCCAGGCAACGGACCCCGGCGAGGTCCCCCAACCGCTGTCGGACCTGCCAATCCAGGTCACGGACTCTCGTGAGGGCGCCGTGTCGGCCGGCAACATCTTCTTCTTCAGCCTCCCCGTTGCCGCGGTGCTCGATCTCGTTGCCATGTCCGACATCGGTGAAGCGGGATTGGGCCTCGATCCCCTGATTTCGCTGGGTGCCGTCGCGGGACCGGCGCTGGTCGCCAGGCTGACGGGGGCAAGAACCGTGTTCGCTGTGGTCGGATCGGCCCTGGGGTTCCTCAACGGAGTGTTTATCACCAAGGCGTTCGACAAGTTCGGGATCTTTGTGGCACCGGCCTTTCACGCCGGGGTGATGGCGGCCCTGTCGATTCTCGGCGACCGAACGAGGTAGCGCGGGCGCGCACCCCTACACGAGGAACCTCCGCATCTCCGGCACCATCACCTCCGCGTCCAGGATCGCCCCTGTTTCCGCCCTGGGAATCTCACGCACCTCCCACCCCATCCCCTCCAGCGCCGGTCGCGCCTCGCGCACCCTCTCCACCAGCCGCAACGGAATCCCCGCCACCGCGCTCTCCGCCTCCGACCCGATCAGCGCCAAACGCGGACATGTGATCGCGGCCACGGCCTCCACTTCATCCCAACCCTGCATCCCCAGGTAAAAGGTTTGCCACTGGGCGTACTGGGAGGGATCGCGCAGGATCACCATGGCGTGGGGGGGCGGCTCGGCGAGCTGCATCTCCACCCCGCGCAGCATGTCGGCGTAGGGTGCGCCGAGCGGTGGCCAGGTGCCGCAGATCAGCGCCGTCACGCGGTCCGAGCGCGACGCCAGTGCGAGGCCGTTGACCGCGCCCCAGAGGTGACCGCAGTACGCGAACCGGTCGAAGCCCGCCGCGTCGGCCACCGAAAGCAGGTCGGAATACACCCGGTCGGGGGTCATCTCGGCGGGCGGCGGCGTAAACGTGCGCCCCACGTTGGGATAGTCGGCCAGGAGCACCCGGTACCGATCCGTCAGGCGGCTCAGGAAATCCTCCTTCACGACCGCCCGCTCCGCGCCGAAGATGTCGGCGTAGGAGGCGAACAGGGGGAAGCCGAGGAAGAGGGGGACGCCGTCATCGGGGCCGTGAACTTCGAAGTGGATGGGTGGGTCACCCGCGACGGCGCGGCATGACGAGAGCGCGGCGCCGACTGCGAAGGCCGTGGAGGTCCGCATGAAGTGCCGCCGGTTCATGGAAAGCATACTGTAGTTGACACAATGTTATCTCGACTTTACATCACCCACCCGCCCGCAGCTCCGCCAGCACCCCCCGCACCACCTCCACCACGAACCCAGGCGTTTCGTACGGGTAGTTGTGACCGGTACCCGGCGGCGTGTGGATGAGCCGCGTGTCGGTGGAGACTTCGAGGTACCGCACCCGCGTCCGCTTGAAGAAGTTTTTCGCGCGCGCCGCCGCCGCCTCGTCCAGCCCCAGCGGGTCGATGATCGCGGCCGGGTCCTCGTCGGGGATGACCACCAGGACGGGCAGGTCGCCGAGTTCACCGTCGTAGACCACGATGTCGGGGACTTCGGCGGTGACGGTCCCCGCCCCGAATTCGCGGAAGATCGAGGCGTGGGCGAAGGAGGTGGCCGGGCGGCGCCGGTTCGCGTCCATCGTCGGCTTCACGTCCGCGAGCAGCTCGTTCTGCAGGCGCAGGATGCGGCCGATTTCGCCCTCCGCTTCCGCCATCGCCGGCTCCGGGTCGGTCCACCGCGCGAACAACTTGGCCAGGCCTTCCCGCTCGCCGTCCCGCACGAGCTGCTCCAGGGCGCCCGCACCGTACACCGGCGCGTAGATGAAGGCGTCGGGTGGCGACGCGTCCAGAAGCACAACCGCCGCGGTACGCTCCGGATAGCGGCGCGCGAAGTTGGCCGCCAGCAGTCCCCCGTAGGAATGTCCCGCCAGCACGAAGGGGCCGCGCTCGCCCGCCCGTTCCAGCAGCCTGGCCAGCTCGTCCGCCTCGGTGGCGGTGCGGCGGGGGAAGGGCCCGGGATCGCTCCACCCCGTGCCCGGACGGTCGAAGAGAACGGACCGGGACTCGTTGCGGATGGCGACGTGCAGATGGTGCAGCGCCAGTCCCTGCGCGTGCGCACCGGGGATCCAGACCACCGTCGGACCGTCGCCGCGCTCCCCCTCGGCCAGGATGTGCATCCGGTAGCCGCCGATGTCGACCAGCTCACCCATCGGAGGATGCTGCGCACCAAGGCGCATGAGCGTGACCATCGACACCACCGCACCCGCCAGCAGCAGCGCCGACGCCGCGCAGACCACCCAGCCGAACAGCTTTGCAAGTCCCCTGTGTGGCGAGGCCGATCGGCGTCCCCAAGCCAGGAGCGCCCACCCGATCGCCCCCACCGCCAACGCGATGATCACGCCTCCCCACGTGTGGGCGAGCAGCGGATAGAACTTGCTCAGCATTGCTCGACCCCCACCTCGGGCCCGGAGCCGCTCCCCAACCGCAACACCCCGGGCGGTTCTACCTCACGCCGGACATACCCCAGCCCGATCGCCTGCCCGAACCGCGGCGACTGCGCCACCGAAGTCACCCGCCCCCTCACCCTCGTGCCCTCAGCCTCGAATAGCTGCTCCCCCGCAGCCGGCGCCGCGTCTCCAAACCGTAGCGCCCGGAGGTGCCAGTTGACGCGGCCCCTGTGCCGAATCCTCACGATGACCTCCTGTCCCGTGTAACAGCCCTTGTCGTGGTCGAAGGCCCGGTCCACCAGACCCGCCTCGACCGGAATCGTCGTCTCGTCCATGTCGACGCCGAACGCGGGCAGCCCCGCTTCGATCCGCAGCGTCTCCCAGACAGCCCACCCGACAGGCGCCGCGCCGCGCGTCTCCAGCCGCCGCCAAACGTCGGCGACGTCGCCCACCGGCGCCCACACATTCCAGGATGGCACCTCCTCCTGCCCGCGAGCCACCAGCAGCCCGCCGTCGGCCGGCCCGCCGTCCAGCAACCCGTAACCCGCCGCCGGAGCCGTCGCAAAAGCAGCCCGCACCACCCTTTCCGCCCCTGGTCCCACCAGCGTGAGCAGTCCCGTCCGGCCGCCCAAATCGTCGACACGTGCGAACCGGGGGGGAAGGAAGCGGGTGAAGTGCCCCAACACGGCCGCGTGCCCACTAGTGGCGACATCCAGCCCCAGCCCCTCCCTTTCGCCAGCCCCCAACCAGAGGGTTGTCAGGTCGGTGACCATGCGCCCCTTCGGCGTGAGCATCGCCCCGTAGACGGCTTCGCCCCTGCCCGCCCGCCCCGGCGGCTCCGGAATCCGGTTCGTGAGGATCCCATGCAGCATCTGCCGCGGCGCCCGCCCGTGGACGCGCAGAAGCCGCCGGTCCGCGCGATGCACCACCCCGCACGACTCCGTCGCGGTGCGATACTCACCCCTGGGATCGCCGAAATGGCGCGGCGTGCGCCCATCCCCTTGCCCCGCGAAGATTGCGCCCCTCTCCTGGAGAAGCTGGTGCAGGCCGCCCATCCAGTCAGCCGTTCAGGACGACCCCGACAGCGGCCGACCCCCGGCCCTCAGGTCGCGAAGCAGCGCTTCGACACGCTCCACGTCACCGGCGTTCGGCGCGAAGGCCAGATAGGTCTCGAGCTGGGCCACCGCCTCTTCGTCCCGCCCCAGACGGGCGAGGAGGTAGCCCCGGTCGCGAATCTGGCGCCGCGCCGTCGGCGACACGACCAGGATGCGCTCCACGGCGGCCAGCGCCCGCGCGTCGTCCCCGGCCCGGTGGTAGATGCCCTTCAGATTGAGGAGCAGCCGCACCACCATGTCCCGCTTCGACGCGGTCCTGAGCAGTCGGTCATCGAGCCGCGCCGGCACTCCCTGCTGCCCGACGAGGATCTTCTCCACCTCCTTGCGCGAGCGGATCATTCCCCCGTGGAAGGGGTCGATCAGGAACTGCTTCGCCTCGCCCCGGTAGCGTACCAGGAAGTGACCCGGGAAGTTCACCCCTTCCATCGGCAGACGCAGCCGCCATCCCACTTCCAGCAGCACGATCGCGAGCGTCAGCGGAATGCCCAGCCCCCGGTCCAGGACGTCGTTGAGGAAGGAGTTGCGGGGGTCGTGGTACTGTTCGCGGTTGCCGCGCAGCTTGCGTACGACGAAGAGGTGGCGGATCGCTTCCGACAGGACGACCGGGGGCACGCTTTCGGAGCCCAGGCGGTCCCGTGTTTCCTCCGCCAGGAGGTCGAGGCGCAGCAGGTAGCGCTCGATGGGCAGCTGGACGTATTCCTCCCGCGCAACCAGGAGGGCCGCCCGGGCGAGGTTCATCTCCTCGTCGGGGCGCTCCACCTCGCGGGTGAACTCCTGGCGCGATGACCAAGCCGGGGGCGCGCTCATGGGGAGAAGGGTGCTGTCACGGTTGATCCCGTCCTTGTTGGTACCGGCGTCATCCCGATAACCTACACCCTGAACGCTGAACCGGGCATCTCCCCGGGGTCGGCCGGGCGCAGCCCATGGACGGCATCCGCTGGCATCCGCGCGGTGACTGGAGCAGGCTGATGGACAGAGCGAGGGGAACGGCAGGCTCGGGGGACGGGCGCAATTCCGGACGCTCCGTGTGGCTTCGGTGCGGATTGTTGGCCAGCCTTCTGGCGCCTTTGTCAGCTTGCGTGGGTGCATCGCCACCGGGTCCGGGATACGCGGCGCCCCGGCAGGATTCGCTGGCCGCGGTGATCGGCGACCTCCGTGCGGGAGCGGACGCTGCGGCAATGTCCGAGGCGGCAGCCGCAGCGGCACGGATCGCGCCGGAGAACCTTGACGGCACCTTGCGGGACGCCATGACGCACGCGCTTGCGCTGGCGATCAACGCGGAAGACAGCGTCCTCGCAGATATCGGTTCCATCCTCGAGGAAGCGCTCGGTGCCGCCTGGACCCAGGATGAGTTGGCGGCGACGATGCGGGAGATCCCGTCGGAAATGGGACTGCCCACGGCCCGGCAAACGGTCGCGGCGCGTCTGGTGGGCAGGCTCGACGCGGGCCAGGCCGGCGACGACTTGCGCGCGGCGATGGCCAAGGCGTTCACCTCGATCGCGTCGGACCACTACCCCATGCACGGCATCCGCGACGAAGTGGCCGCCGCGTGGGCGAAACATCATTCCGCGGAGGAGTTCGCCGATTTCATCCGCTCCATCGTTGCCGGGACGGAGCGACCCGAGGCGGCCGCAGCGGCGCACGTGCTCGGATATGGGCGTTACTGGGAGACACCGCCCGCCGGCGTGGATTCGACGGGCGTGATCCACCCGGGGATCCGCGCGGCCCTGGTCGAAGCGCTGCGACATCTGAACGAGATCGAGAATTCGCGCGAACGGGAGCGCAACCGGCTCGAGGCGATCGGGGACCGGGCCGGCCTGGATGCCATGTGGGCTGCGGGACGCGGACGTTCGTGGGCGAGCCGCAACCTTCGACGGACGGTGGCCTGGGTGGTGTGGGAGATGAGAGATCCGGCCACGATCGGCGTGCTGGCCGACGCACGGGGCGCCCGCCACTCGCTTCGTTTCTTTGGCGAAGCCGCGGTTCCGGCCATCCGGGCCGCCCTCACCGGCTCACATGCCTATCGTGACCAGATCACCGGGCTCCTCTCGGACCTGACGTGGCTCGCCGGGGAGGACCAAGTCCCGGAAGGGACCGCGGAGGCCCTCGCCGCGGCGGTTCAGGGATTCCTGAGTGGCGAGACGCTGCGCGACATGCAGATCGCCGATCTCCAAGGCATTGTGCTCACCGCCGCGATCGACCTTGCGGTCGCGCTCGGCGACCCGGATGCGCTGAGAAGGGTTGACAGGCTGGCGGCCGACCCGGCGGAGATGGTTCGGGCCGGCGTCGCGGCCCGGGATGCCGACGCTCTCGTGGCCGACGTGCGCCAAAAGATCGGGTGGACGCCGCCCGCGAGGTCGCAGGCCGAGATCGCGGCCGAACTGAGGACGGTTCCGCTCGGCTCGCGCGAAACACTCGCACAGATCGAGGCCGCGACGCTTGCCTCGAAGATCGACCCCGAACCCGTGTCGGACACGTTGCGGGCCGCCATGCTGCGGGCGTTCGATCACACCCGTAGGGCCGTGGTAGACCCCAACGACTGGTACCGCGTGCAATCGGCTCTGCGGGATGGGTTGCTCGCCGGATTCACCCCGGCCGGCGCAATCGCCGCCATCCGTGCGGTTGCCGAGGGTCGAAACGGTGCGGAACAGGTGCTCGCGCTCGAGTTCGCCCGCCGCCTCGGCGAGGACGCGGGCGACGATCTGCGCCTCGCGGTGATCGCCGCGCTCGAGCACGTGAACGATGTCCCGGTCGATGAAGTGTCCTGGGGAACCTCGCCCGTCGTCTCGCTCCAGTGGGACCTGGCCAACACCGTCGGCGCGCTGGAAGACCCGAGGGGAATCCCGGCTATCGCGCGCAGCGGCTGGGGCTTTTCCTGCAACACGCACATGACAGGGGATTACTCGGTCGACATCGCCCGCGCGATTCTCGCCGCCATTGCCGAGCCCGACGCTCCGCCGCGGCGGGTGAGTGCGGGACTCGGCGACCTGGCCGTTCTCCTCGTGGGCAACGATCGGACCCGGGACATTCCCGACGACCTTGTGGAAGCGATCCTAGCCGGGGAGAGGGGGTACCTCGACGGCACCTCCATGGAAGGGTTCCGAGCGGCGCCACCCGCTCTGCGCTCCTGGATCGTCAGAAACGCGATCTTCCTCGCGGCCGTCGCCGACGAATCCGAACTGGTCGCGCTTGCCGAGGGTCTCGCGGCTGATCCGGCTGCTGTCGCCGCGATCGGCGTCACCGACCCCGACCACATCGAGAGCATTCGGGACTACGCCCGGGCCCGGCTCGCCGAGCGGCCCATCCTGACCGTGGGGGACTGCTGAAACCGACACCGGAGAGCGGCCTGCCCGGTGTTAGCTTGATCCATGTCCACCGAACCCCTCGATCAGAAGCCCCGGATCAGGCTCAGCACCCTGTCCCACGGCGCCGGGTGAGCGTGTAAACTCGGCCAGGCCGAGCTGGCGCAGGTCCTGCGCCCACTCCTCCCCACCGCCGATCCCCGCGTGCTCGTCGACGCCAGCACCGGGGACGACGCCGCCGTGTATCGTCTCGCCGACGGACGGGCCCTGGTCGTCACGCTGGACTTCTTCACCCCGATCGTCGACGACCCGTACGATTTCGGCCGGATCGCGGCCGCCAACGCGCTCTCGGACGTGTACGCCATGGGGGGGCGGCCGCTCTTCGCGCTTAACCTGCTCTCGTTCCCGCGCGGGCTGCTGGACGAGGGTCTTGCCGAGGAGATCATTCGCGGCGGGGCCGAGAAGGCCGCCGAAGCGGGGATTCCCGTGCTGGGCGGCCACTCCATCGACGACGCCGAGCCCAAGTACGGAATGGTCGCGGTGGGTGAGGTGAACCCGGACGCGATGCTGGCCAACGATGGGGCGCGCGTTGGGGACGATCTGGTGCTGACCAAGCCGCTTGGGACCGGGATCGTGGCGACGGCGGTGAAGGCGGGGAAGTGTCCACCGGGGCTGCTGAGCGATGCGGTCGAGTGGATGGCGAGGCTGAACCGGGGGGCGGCGGAGGCGGCCCGGGCGGTGGGGGCGCATGCGGCCACGGATGTGACAGGGTATGGGCTAACGGGGCACCTGGGGATCATGGCTCGTGCGTCCGGGGTGTCGGCACGGATCGAGGCGGCCAGGGTGCCGCTGCTGGAGGGGGTGGAGGAGCTGGTGGAGGCGGGGTTCGTGCCGGGGGGGACGCGGAGGAATCGGGCGGATGGGGCGGGGAGCGTGACGGTTGAGGGGGAGGTGTCCGAGGCGGTTCAGGTGCTGCTGGCGGACGCGCAGACTTCGGGTGGGTTGTTGATTTCGTGTCCGCCGGAGCGGACCGAGGAGCTGCTGCGCGAACTCGAACTGGGGGGCGAGAGCGGGGTGGTGGTGGGGAAGGTGGGCGGGGGGATGACTGGACACGTCGTCATCGCCGGGAAGCGGGGTGTCGAGAACTTGCTCGTGGCACCGGAAGCCCGGACGGACGAGCTGGCCGCGCCGCGGAAGGGGCATCGTCATCGGGAGCCACCCCCGCTGGGGTAGCCCGGACTCGGTTGTCACCCGCGCGGACCGACCGGACAAGCGTCGGCCTGCGTCGTCGCTGCCTGTTGCAAACCTGCCCACGACCGGGTGATCAAGCCCTTCCGAGCGGGCAGCCGTAACGACATCCGCAAACCGGTCGGGAATCTCCGCGGCCACCGACCGGCAGGTTTCAAGCATCTCTTCCGGTGAAAGTCCCACGTCCGCGGCAAACCTTTCCCGGTGCCTGGTCCGGATGTACCCAAGTCGTGCCTCGCCGCCCACCTTCATCGCCAGCTTGAGCCTCGGCGTGTAGTGGCCAGGATAGGGCAACGCGCCGGCCAGGTCGTAGAGGGGAGCCAGCCTGACGTTGCCCGCGGCGCCGATCAGCAGTGAGAGTTCCTGGCGTGCGCGTCGGTGCCCCCCAGGACCCGGTTCAGGGCGAATCGCCTTGCAGGACACCGGCACGTTCCGGCCCGGCGAACTGAACTGAACCACCCCCGCGCAGTCCTCACCGGTGGCCCTCAGCAGCGAGACGCGCTACGCGCCGACACCTGAAACCTCCTCGCCCAACGGGCCAGCACGGTTTTGGTTGTTGGGCAGGAGCCCCCAAAGCGATGGCTCGATCGTGTCGTGACCGTGCCTCGCGGCTGTCAGCGGCATCGAGATGGACAGCAGGTATGCCCTGTCGTATTCTCCAGCTCGATCTCCACAACCCACTGCCGTCCGACGGCCGCAGCACGTGCTAGCTGCCGCTGGGTCCCTCCCCGCGACCGCCTCGCCAGGCAGATCATCAGGCCGAAGGCAATGTAGGCGAACGGCTATAGGCGTACCATGTCCGCGAAAGACGCCTCACCCAAACTGCGACAATCGACCGGTTACCCCATTTCCAGCCACGTACACCCCGAGGTGTCGATCCGGTACATGCGCACCCAGGACTCCAGTCCGTCTTCTCTCTCGTTCAACCGACGATCCAAGAGAAAGATGGTGTCCCGCACCACGGTATGGATCGGGCGCAACGCCTTGAAGTGCGGCACCAAAGAGTCGACGCACGCCGACTTGCGGTCGGGCGCGATCACGGTGAGGTAGATGTCTGCCGTGATGATTCCGTGGGGTGGCTCTCCCTTGAGCGTCGCGTCGTGATGGAACACCACCGTCGCTCCGTCGGACAGGCGGTAGAGACCCTCCAAGCCCGAGCTTATTTCGTGAGCGTTCCCTCGAAACTCGTAGGAATCAAGCCGTTGCTGGATGTCGTCCGGAACGCCTCTCCTTCGCACGGCAGGCGGGTCCACGGTATCCACCACCTGCCCGTCCCAAGTCGACAAGAAAATCTCGTTGAGACCGCCCATCGCCGACATGATGGTGTCCGGCCAGGCCACCACACTGCCCCGCGCACGAAACGCCGCAAACCTGCCGACATATCCATCCGGGCGTATCGCGGAACGCACGTATTCGTCAGGCAAGGGAACAACGTAGTCGATATGGTCGTGCGGATAGCGCCAGATCGCCACCGAAGTCAGACCAGCGATCTCCCGTGAAGGGAATACAACGGCGCCGTCAACCACCGTGTAAGTGTCAACGCCGAGTCGCCCTTGGTACCTGAGAGCGTGGAGATAGGTCCCGTCAGTGCGGGAGAAGAGCTGCAACAGCTTCCGTTCATCATCCGAGCCAACCACAATGGTGTCATTCAACGTGAACGCGGCACCCAAATCCAGGAACTCTCCGGGACCGGGACCGGGCCGGCCGTAGGTCTGTAGGAGGCGTCCATCACGGTCATAGCGGAGAATCCGATCTTCGAAGAAGTCGGAGATCAAGAACGAGCCGTCCGTGGTGTCGGGCACCAGGCTGAAGGGGTTGCCGATGTAGAACCTGTCGGTTTCGTCGAGGAGGACACTGTCTGTGGGAAGCAATCCGGGCCCTGTCGCACTGCGCCTCGCGCTGCCGCCGGACTCTGTCGAGCAGCTCACGCACAGCAGAAGTCCGGCGGCAACTGAGGGGCTTCGTCGCATGAGCAGACGTCGCACCAGTGTGGCCTACTTCTTGTCGACGACGACCACGATTGGCTTCATCTTGAAACAGCGGCATGTCGGGTAGTCCAGCGACGGACACGGGTCCACGCACTTCGAGATAGAGTCGAACCAATACGGCCCCGTCGTCCCGTCATCGTCCTCGCCCTCCTGGGCGGTCATGACCCTTCCGGTCATCGCCAGCGCTCCAAGCGCCAGAAGGACCATGGCCACCAGCGGAATCCGGGTCCTGAGTCTGCGTACTATGTTCATGAGTAACCCCTTTCAAGGGTTGTGGGAAACGGGGCCGGCCTTTTGCGGGCCCCCGGGAGATTGCGGGAAGAGCTGAAAGGTGTTGGCGCGCGGGCTTCACCCCAGGACAGCGGCGATATCGTAGTTTGATCGGAAGAGTCGGCCTGCTCGGTCTCGGTTATCTTTCGGAGCGCCTCCTCAAGCGTGGCGTCCCGAAGTTCCGCGAGAAGCGGGCTGGTAGATACGCCCCGAAGTAGCGGCGAACGGTACACGAGCTCGTTGCCGGAAAAGACGAGCTCGACGGGCAACTGGTCCGGCTCCGGCTCCGGCGAATCCGATAGAGTGCCCGAGACGGGTAGCGGCGCCAACCGCACTCTTTCCCAATCCATCGGGACTCGTGACAAGACGAGGCGAAACCTCTCGGGATGGGCAGCCCGCCATTCGAGCCATTGGGCAAGCAGGCTGGTACAGGAGAAGCACTGGCTGGGATCGAGCACGAGCACCACGCCGTTGTTGTGTTCCCGGTAGATCGAACCGAGTGTACCACCCTCACGAAGCGCCCAATCCACAGGAGAGTTCGCTCCCGGGGCGCAGGCGATGAACAGGATCATCCCTATTGCAGATCCCCAAACAGTTCTTCCTGCTCGGACCATACTCCCTCTCCTTCGGACCCAGTGTTTCGACCGAACCTGCGCGAGGCTGTCGGGAAAGATCATGGGCGCGGAGAGAAGTATCAATGGCATTTCGCGTGGTAGATTTGTCGTTTTGCTGGGTGCCCCCCAACAATGGACTTGCCCTGTCGCGCGATCTTGACAATCCTGTCATAGTAAGTGTCGGCGCGTATCGGGCGATTGGCGGCGGGTTTGGAATCCCGGCAATCTCGCCAGCTTCAAGCGACTCGACGACGTGCCGAGAATCTCACATTGTGAACTAGGCGGGAGCGGATGAGACTGCCGTACGGTGGGACCAACGAGGTGTTGGCGGGTGAATCAGTGTCGATTCGTGGAAGCGCCCGGATCGCACCGAAAGAGCGACCCGTGAGGCGCCACAAGGTGTGCCGGCTTCGATAGCATGGAGAGTCGCCACGCAAACCGATCACGACAACGACGGACTTCCTGAACCCTTCCAGATGACCAACTACAAGCAACTCCACCGATCCCCTCTGCCCTTCAACGAGGCAATCACACCGTACCTGCGCGCCTGTCCTGGTCCAGCCATTGCCGAAAAGGGACTCCGCATCATGGCGTACCAGTACGTCCCCGGCATTTCCGGACTCAAGCAGACTGACGGGGCGGCGCCTTTCCGATCGGTCAAGGACATTGCCGAAGCCGTCTGTTGCAGTCCGGGACACCTTTCGCGAGTGGCTCTCGATCGCGGGTATTCCTTTGGCCTGGCCGTCCGCTGGATCACGTTGCTGCAGGGCATCGCACTTCGTCAGTCAGGCTGCGCCGGGAAGTCCGTTGCACGGCGTCTCGGCTTCTCTGATGCTGCGGGATGGACGCGGTTCACCCGGAGGCTGATCGGAAAAACGCCGAGCCAACTACCTCACATGCCAGTTGAAGACTGGGCGGTCGTCGCGAGAGCGGTGGTGTTTCTTGCTCCTTACCGGAGTGGGTCCAAGTCCGGGATGTCAATCCTTAGCCTGCCCACTACCGGATGATCAAGTCCTGCGGAGCGGGGGGGCCGCAACTACAGCGTCCTATGCGAAGCTGAGCCGCCCTCCGGCGTCACGTGTGATTTCGTCGAGCAGCCGAACGGCTACATCCGTATCGTGTGAGTCGCAGGGCGACAGGGTACCTATCCCCCCACTCCCCACCCCACCACCCTTCCCGCCACCGCCGATGCGGCCACCGAATACGGCGACACCAGGTACAGCTGCCCCGGCCCGCTGCGCCCCGGAAAGTTCCGGTTCTGCGACGACACCGACACCTGCTCCGCCGACCGCGTGATCCCCGGCCCCGCCGCAATGCAAGCCCCGCACCCCGGCTCGATGAACTCCGCACCGATCGCGCGGAAGAGATCCAGGTACCCCCGCTCCCGCGCGTACTCCCGCACATCCGTCGACCCGCACTGGATGTAGCACTTCACCCCCGGGTGCACCCCCCGCCCCTCCCCCTCCCACGCCTCGCGGAACACCCGCGCGTACATGTCCATGTCCTCCTTCTTGCCCGCCGTGCACGACCCCGCGTACGCGATCTCGATCTCCACCGGCTCCTCGAGCTCGTCGATGTACAGCCCGTTCCCCGGATCCCCCGGCAGCGCCACCATCGGACGCAGCCGCGACGCGTCGATCTCGATCACCTTGACGTACCCGGCGCCGGGGTCGCTGTACACGTCCTCCACCAGCGCCCGCGCCCGCTCCTCGTCCATTCCCCGCTCACTGACCAGGAACTCGACCGTTCGCTCGTCCGCCGCGACCAGCCCGGTGAAGGCGCCCACCTCGGCCGCCATGTTGGTCATCGTGGCCCGCTCGTCCACGCTCAGCCGCTCCACGACCGGCCCCGCGTACTCGATGATCTGCCCGATAGCGTGGCCGTCGCGCACGTACGGGTGCCGCAGGATCTCGAGCATGAGGTCCTTCGCCGTGCAGTTCGCTGGCAGCGTCCCCTCCACGACCACCTTGAACGACGGCGGAATCCGCGCCCGCACGTCCTTCGTGATCCACGAATTGAAGATCGCCGTGGTGCCCACCCCGAAGGCCAGCGCCCCGACGGCGCCCGCGTGCGGCGTGTGCGAATCGGTCCCGATGATGAGCATCCCGGGTTCGGCGTAGTCCTCCAGGATCTTCGAGTGGCAGATCGCCTCGGAGCCCATCACATGGCCCTGCTGCTCGCCGTAGAGCCGGATCCCCTGCTTCTCGGAAAACTCCCGCTGCTTGACCTCCAGCTCGTTGGCAACCGCCAGCAGTCCTTGCTCGATCCTCTCCTGGCTCATGACCTTGTGCAGGAACGTCAGGTGGTCGCGGAAGAACAGGATCGAGCCGGGATCCAGAACCCTCGCGTCCGCACCCAGCTTCTGCTCGAAGAAGATGGCGGCCATCGGGGTCACGTACTCGTGCGAGAAGCGGATGTCAGTGCGGAAGAAGCCCGCCTCGCCGGGTTCGGTCCAGCCCGTGCCGATGCGTCTCTCGGCCGCGTCCACGACCCACTTCCGTGCGAAGATCTTCTCCCCGAGGGTCATGGGGTGGGGGGAAGAAGCATGACGCGTGTCGTGCGGCCGCCCGTTCGGCGCGGCGGCTGGCGGCATCCCCGTGTCGCCTGCGTGATCCCCCCCCTCCGCCCGCGGCGGCGGGAGCGTCACCTGGCCCGCCAGCCGCGCCATGTTGAACTCGAACAGCCCCCCATACTCGATGATCTGCCGGGTGATGTCGTCGGTCCCCGCCGTGAATTCGCTCAACGGGATCGGCTCGCCGGACCGGATCCGTGCGATGAGGCCGAAGTCGGTCGTCGTCAGGATGCCCAGGTTCTGACAGTTCTCGTTGTAGATGCGCTCGATGCTCTCACTGACCACCACCTTGATCCCGGCCATCAACTCCGCGTACGGGCTCTGTTCGCGGCTCGACCCCTTGCCGCGCCGCTTCCCCGCCACCGAGCAGACGAATCCGCCCGCCCTAACGGTCCCCCGTTCGATCGGCGCTTCGGCCCGCCCGTTCTCGCCCGCGACCTCAAGACCCAGATAGGGGAATTCGCCCAGCGTCTCGTCGTAGAAGAAACAGATGTAGGCGGGGGTGATCTCGTCGGTGCTGATTTGATCGCGGAGACGGGCCTTGAGGTCGGGGGTCAGTTCCGGGTCCAGCCCCTCGTGGAGTTGCCGCCGGATCAGTTCCGCGTCGTCCGCAAGAAAGAGGACTCGCCCGCTGAAGGAGATTTCGGACGGCCTCTTGCGGACTTCCGGCACGGTTGACCCGGTTTGTCCGCCACTTTGGCCCTGAAGTGGCGGACAAACGCCCGGTGACTGGCGGTCGCCGCTCACCGGCGGCCGTCCTTGGCGCCGGGCCTGAGTACAGATACCTGGGCCCTGCACTGTCCGCTCACCACCGACCACCCGCCGCGGCGCTACCGTGCAACAATCCAGAAGCGCCGGCAACCATCAGCTGAAGTCCGTTCCTCGGATCACGAAGAAGATGATCGCCGCCACCGCGATCGGCGCCACCCAGCGGATGAAGAAGCGCCAGGCACCGTAGTGGAACCAGCGCGGCTCGCTGCCATCCACGAGCTCGCTCCGGGTCGACTCGCGGGTCATGAACCAGCCCGCCGCCAGCGTGATGAAGAACCCGCCCGTCGGGAGCATCCAGTTCGACACGAAGTGGTCGGCGGTGGCGAACCAGCCCACCTTG
>JAPPGM010000160.1 GCA_028874995.1 Gemmatimonadota bacterium
CCGAGTACTTCTGCGGCTTCGCGAACGAGTATTCCGGCAGCCGCATCACGCACCACATGCAGCCGGACATCGCGAGAATGACACGCGCCTTTCCCCTCGGCCTGCTCGGGTATCCGTGGACCAAAGTGGTGGTCGAGCAGGCGCTGCTTCACGCGACCCGGGCCGGGGTGCCCGTGGCACTGTTCCGCCTCCCGCACGCGAACGTCGCCAGTACGGGTTTCGGCAATGCCGACGATGTCGCGGTACGAACCGTGGCCTCGGTCGTGGACGTGGAGCAGATGCCGGAGGGGTTCCATGGCGGCGATCTCGCTGAATCCCGACCGGCGCTTCACGATCTATCACTACGCCGAAGACCCACCCCTGGGACACGAGATGCAGCTCGCCGACTTCGGACTGTACTACAGTACCGTTCCCTACGAGGCGTTCAAGCGGGCCTGTCTGGCCCGGGGAGAGCGGTCACCGCTCCACGGGTTCTGGAGCCTGATCGACCATGGCGCGTCCTACTGGTTCAGCGGGAACGCGACCGAGCCGTCCCTTCGAGTCTGCAACCGGGCTTTGCGGGCCGACTGTCCGGACCCGATTCACTGGCCGAGCGCGTACACCATCCTCCAGCGCTCCCTCGACTGGTTGCGGGCCCATCGCGAGCGATGGCCCTACCGCATACCCGAGAGCCGCCTCGACTACGACAACCTCGTGCGTCGAGCCGAATCGCTGGCGCGCGAATACGATGTCCCCTTCGACGTGGCGTTCCCCGCCTGGAAGCTCGAAGGACTCAGGCGGCTCGTGCGGGCCGTGACCGCCCCGGAGACCGGGGCCCGGATCGAGAGATACGACTACGTCGCATTCGATCTCACCCGCCGTTTTCGCAACAACGCGTCCCTGGAAGCCGAGCGCCGACGCTACCCGGAGATCGCGGAACAGGAGGTCAGGCGGCCGGTCTTCATCGTCGGGATCAACCGGACAGGCACGACCTTCCTGCACCGACTGATGTCTCGCGACCCGAGATTCTGGACGTTGCACGGTTACGAGTATGTCGAGCCGGTCCCGGCGGGCGGCAACTACGCCAACTCGGCCGGATCGGCGGACGATCCGCGGCGCGCCTTGGCGCAAGAACTCCTGAACGCGTCGGGGATCATAGACATGTTCAAGGGGGTGCATCACTTCGACGTGAACGAACCGGAGGAGGACCTCGGACTTCTCAGGCTGGGGTTTGCGGCCTGGGGCGCAACCATTTGGTTCCACATCCCCGACTTCGCCCGATGGCTTGCCGACAGGGATATGTCGGAGAGTTACGCCCTTCACCGTCGCGCGATGCAGAACTACACGCATCAGCGGCGGCAGCGGCGAAGCCGCGGCGAGGGGCAGTGGGTGTTGAAGGCGCCCTTCCACCTCTTCGAACTGGAAGCGCTGATCGCTACGTACCCCGATGCCCTGTTCATTCAGACCCATCGCGAACCAGCCGAGTTCATGGGATCCTGGAACAGCCTCGTCGACCGGGTCCGCAATCTCTCATGCCACCCTCGCCCGCCCGAGGATCTCGGGGCGGAACAGCTCGAATTCATGAGTCGCATGCTTGACTGCGCGGTGGACTTCCGCACCCGCCATCCCGAACTGGAGGACCGATGGGTCGACATCAGCTTCTACGACCTGGTGCAGGACCCGATGGCCATCGTGGGCCACATCTACGAGCGATTCGGATGGTCGCTGGAGCCGGAAGCCGTCGCCGCCATGGATCACTGGCTTGAGGTTCAAGCCGCGCGGCGGCGAGGTGAAAAGCGACACAAGTACGATCTGGCCGACTTCGGTGTCACGCGCGAGCGGGTCGACGCCGCGTTCTCCCGCTACCACGATTTCCTGACGGAGGGAGACCGACGCGCGTCGGTACTGTAGCTACCCGGTCTCCGGCCTCCTCAGATGCCAGTCGGTTCCCTGCTGAAAGGCGTGGGCCACGCTCAGGATCCTGTCGTCCGCGAACAGGTCGCCGATGAGGGTCGTGGTAAGCGGCATCTCCGTCGGACTCTCCGAATCGGGATTGCGCACGCCATAGTCGTAGGGGACGACCGCCGCCGGGTGCCCGGTCTGGTTGGTCAGCCCCACCTGTCCCGATCCGCTCACGAACATGTCGAAGTCGCGCATGACCTCGGCCATCTCCTTCATGAGGATCAGGCGACGGCGTTGGGACTGGACGAAGTCGAGGGCGGGGATGTTCCGGCTGCCCCGAAACCGGCCTCGGCGGCGTCGCTCGGCCTCGTCCGCGTCCTCCGGAATCGGGGGCGGCTCCCCACCGGGCGCGACATGGAAGTCGAAGGCGGCGGCCGATTCGACGCCGAGCGCATTGGACCGGCCTGACGGGATTTCGGGCATCGGCCGCGGGTCGGCGCCCAGCGCCCGGAGGGCTTCGACGAACGACTCGGGCGCGTCCTCGGTGTAGCCGATGCGCATGGTGCTCAAGTCGGGGGAGTGGTCGAAGCGGAAGGGCGCGGTGAGCGATCCCGGGTCCTTCTCGTCCGCGCCGTGAATCGCGTTGAAGACGAGCGCGCAGTCCAGCGCGCTGCGGCACATCGGCCCGGTCTTGTCCATGCTCCATGAAAGGACCATTCCACCGTAGCGGCTGACGCGTCCGAAGGTGGGGCGGAGCGCGGTGAGGCCGCACCGCCGCGCGGGCGACACAATGGAACCCTGGGTCTCGGTCCCGATCGCAAAGGCCACGCACGCGGCCACGGTGGCCGATCCGGGACCCGCCGACGACCCGCTCGACCCCTCGTCGAGGTTCCAGGGATTGAGAGTTCGGCCACGGTACCAGCGGTCTCCCCTCGCGAACTCGCCGGTCGCGAGCTTGGCCATCAGTACGGCGCCGGCTTCCCGCAATCGCACCGCGACTTCGGAGTCGAAGCGTGTGAACTGACTGCTGAAATCGGCCGCGCCCCAGGTCGTACGGGTTCCCGCGACGGCGAAAAGGTCCTTGATCCCGTACGGGATGCCGTGAAGGGGGCCGCGCCAGTCGCCCGAGGCGAGCTCGAGGTCGGCCTGGCGTGCCTCCTCCCGGGCGCGACCCTCCAGGATGGTGACCGCGCATAGGAGCACGGGATCGAGGCGTTTAAGGCGGTCCAGGTAGATCCCGGTCAGCTCGGAGGAGGTGACCTCGCGCGCGCGGATCAACGCCGCAAGCCGGTGGACGGGCAGGAAGGCGAGGTCCTCTTCACTCGTTGGGACCGGACCGCTCCAGCGCTCGATATCGATGGCGGTCCGCTCGAAGGGGTCGCCGTCCGTATCGCGCCACAACTTCTCCATGAGAGCGCCGGTCCCACCCGGATAGGCCTGAAAATGAAGCGCCGGGGGCTCGCCGTTTCCGAGGGGGGCGGGGGGCGGGGGGTCCTGTTGCGGGGTCTGGATGGGCAGCGTGGGAGGTACCGGTACTCCAGGGGATGACTCCGATCCTCCCAGGGTCTCTGGCCGCAAACTACCCGCGGTCGCCGCGGCCGCGGCGGTGGCCAGAAACCTGCGCCGTTCGATGGACCTGCTCATATGATCATATACTCATTTCGTGCGATGACCGCACCGTTTGCGGCACCCCGCGTGAGCGCCCGAAGAGTGTGCTCCTCTGCGTGGTCGACCTCAACGCGACCCCGCTCGAGGACGCGGACCCGGTCACCAGGTGCGCTTCACCGAGACGGACCACTCGAACGGTCTTCCGTACACCTGCTCGATGTAGGCCGCCGCGGTGCCCCAGGCGGACGTCCCGGTTAGCAGATACCGCTCGTTCGTCAGGTTGCGGAACGCGGACAACACCTCCCACCCGCCATCCGCGCTTGCCAGGCCAACCGTGGCGTGGAGCAGGTGATACCCCTCCTGAAACAGCTGGGGCGTGTTGACCGGGTCGTGATACTGCGACGCCGTGTACGTCCAGTGGAGCCGGGGGGTGACGGGCAGACCGCGGGCGTGGAACGTCCTGCCGATTCGGAGCGAATGGTTGAAACGGGGTGTCTTGGTGAGCTTGTAGTCCGGCTGCAACGGGTTCCTGTTCTCGAGCACGGCGGCGCTCAGGCTGTCGTACGCCGCGCTCAATACACCGACACTGGCCGCGATGTCCCACCCGCCGGCCGGTATCCACGCCGCCTCCAGTTCGGCA
>JAPPGM010000174.1 GCA_028874995.1 Gemmatimonadota bacterium
TCTGCTTCTCCAATGACAACAACGACTTACGAGTTTACGGACGGGAACTAGTTAGCGGCTGAAACTGACGGTACCGCCACGGACAGCCAATCCGTACCGGCAAGTGATACGGCCGGACATCTGGTCGACTGCGGAGTTTACTGTCGCCCGCACCTCGCAGTCGAGAGTCGGGGCTGGAGGGTCTTCGATTTGAAAGCTGAACACCACGGACGGGTGGTCGTAGGTTCCCGAAAAGCTGCCCGGGATGGTCGAGCCGAGGGTTGGGTTATTGGCCGTGAAGGTCCCTGACAACTGGCCGCCACGGTCGGTGACCTGTATAGTCCAGTTTGCGGAGTTACCGTTTCCCTGTACGATACCGGTCCACGTACCCGTCAGGTCAGGTTCCGGCCCGGAGTCGCAGCCGGGCGACATGGAGGAAAGCACGGCGAGGAGGAGAACGCGGGTCAAGATGACCGGGGGTGCGGTTCTGGGGGTGCTGGCGGTGAGTAGGCGGCGCATGGTCGGGTTTACCGGGCTCGGACTGCCCAACGAAGTAGGACAACCCAAAAAGTGTGGCTGACGAGATCGGAGACCGCAAGGGGCGGGAGCGGGCCCATGTTCAATCCAATTCACGGCTCTAAGGTGGGACTTGTTTCCCGTGCTCGCGAGAATCCCGGATGCGGATCGCCTGGCCGCGATCGCCGGAGAGGTCTTCGCGTGCGAGACGGCTGCGGAGCTGGTCGAACGGGCAAGCGGGGATGGGACGGCGGAGTGATCTCCGGGTCCAAGTGGCGCGAATCGGAACACCCCAGCCGGCGCGCCCGGAACCTGCGCATAGTGCTGTCGGTCGACGATGGCGGTCAGCAGTCAGTCGCGTTTCGATCTGCGCACGGTGTCATCCTCTTGTTCCCGGTTCGCGGTGGGGCCGGCGCTTCCGGCACCGGTCCACGATACCCACGCCGATCGGTTTTCAGGCTATATGCCATATATGGCAAGTATGCCAGGAGCAACAGTCCCAGCACCAGCCTTAGCCCGCTCTCGACCTGCCCCATGGATATCCGTGAGCCGACTCGCGAGAGCATCGGCCGAGGCGAACACTTCGTCCCGGAGGGAGACGGTGACTTTCATACCGTAGTCATACTGTGGTATGGCGGAGGGATCAGGAGGGGGAGGGGTCCCCTCACCCACACTCCGAAAACCCGCACACATAGCACCGCTTACACCCCTCCTCAAACGCCAGCTGCCCCGCCCCGCAATCAGGACACGCCCCCAACGTCTGCGCCGTATGATCCACCACATACTCCCCCTGCCCCGCCACCCCCGCCCCCCCCACCCCACCAGCCTTCACCGTCACCGGCACCTCCATCACCAACTCCTCCTGCACCCCCTCCTTCTCCGCCAGATACCGCTCGATCGCCTGCGCAATCGCATCCGGCGCCGACAGCACCTTCTGCGCCCCCACCCCCACCGCGCGATCGCACGAAATCCCCCGCAACTGGTCCCGCACCGCCGTGATCGGAATCCCCGACCTCAGCGACAGCGAGATCAGCCGCCCGATCGCCTCCGAATCCGCCATCGCCGCGCCCCCCGCCTTCCCCACCGTGCAGAAGACCTCGAAGGGCTTCCCGTTGTCGTCCTCGTTGATGGTGACGTAGAGGTCGCCCAGCGGGGACTCCATCTTCATGGTGTGTCCCCTCAGCATCGAGGGGCGCCGGCGCTTGTGTCGCGACGCCGCCGCCTCCCGGTCATGCTCCTTCAGCTGCACGCGAACCTTTTCCAGCACGCCCTCCAGCTCGTGCTTCTCGGCCCGTGCATCCGCCAGCTGCGCCTTCAGCTCCTCGAGTTCGGGGAACCCACCGTCCCCCTCCTCCTGCCCCGTCTTCCCCGTCGACAGCACCTGCATGGGGCGCGAGCCGTCGCGGTACACGGTCACCCCCTTGCACCCCAGTTCGAAGGCCGTCTCGTAGATCTTGCGCACATCCTCGCGGGTGGCCTCGTGGGCGAAGTTGGTGGTCTTGGAGATGGCGGAGTCTACGTGGTCCTGGAAGGCGCCCTGCATGCGCACGTGCCACCCGGGGGTGATGTCGTGGGCGGTGCGGAAGGTGTCCTGGACCTCCTCGGGGACCTCGTCGAAGTGGATGTGGCCCTCTTCGGCGATGCGCTTCATGAGGTCGTCGGAGTGCCAGCCCCCGGCCTTTGCGCGGGCGACGAAGTCCTCGTTGACGTCGGGCATCATCACGCCGGCCTGGTTGCGCATGAAGGCCACCGCGAAGAGCGGTTCGATGCCGCCGCTGCACCCGGCGATGATCGAGATGGTCCCGGTGGGGGCGACGGTGGTGAGGTTGCAGTTGCGCAGGCGGCGGTGGTCGCGGATGCGGTTGCCGGAGGCGTCGCGGGCGCAGGTGTCGCCGGGGCCCCAGACCGACTCCTCCCACGCGGGGAAGACGCCGCGCGATTCGGCCAGCTTCTCCGACGCGACCCTGGTCTCCTCCTCGATGAAGGCCATGACGGTGCGGCCGAGCGCCACGCCCTCGTCCGAGTCGTAGCGCACGCCGAGGCGCACGAGCAGGTCGGCCCAGCCCATGATGCCGAGGCCGACGCGGCGGATCTTCTTGGCTAGGTCGTCGATCTCGCCGAGGGGGTAGCGGTTGGCGTCGATGACGTTGTCGAGGAAGTGGGTGGAGAGGTGCACGACGCGGCGGAAGGCGTCCCAGTCGATGCCGTCCTCGGGGTGCTCGAAGTGTCCGTCGCGGGCGAAGGCGCCGACGTTGATGCTGCCCAGGTTGCAGACGTCGTAGGCCAGGAGCGGTTGCTCGCCGCAGGGGTTGGTGGCCTCGTAGGAGCCGAGCGCGGGCACGGGGTTGTGTTCGTTGGCGCGGTCGATGAAGAAGACGCCGGGCTCGCCGGTCTGCCACGCCCCCTCGACGATCATGTCGAAGATCTCGTGCGCCTTCTCGCGGCCGACGACCTGGCCGGAGCGGGGACTGATCAGGTCGTACCCCTCGCCCTCGCGCACGGCGCGCATGAAGTCGTCGGTGATGGCGACCGAGATGTTGAAGTTGGTGACCTGCGACGTGTCGTTCTTGCAGGTGATGAACTCGCGGATGTCGGGGTGGTCGACGCGGAGGATCCCCATGTTGGCGCCGCGGCGCGTGCCGCCCTGCTTGACCACCTCCGTCGAGGCGTCGTAGAGGCGCATGAAGGAGACCGGACCCGAGGCCACGCCCATGGTGGACCGCACGGTGTCGCCCTCGGGGCGCAGGCGCGAGAAGGAGAAGCCGGTGCCGCCCCCGGACTGGTGCACGAGGGCCATGGCGCGGAGGGTGTCGTAGATGCCGCTGGAACCGTTGGAGAGCGCGTCCTCGACGGGGAGCACGAAGCAGGCCGACAGCTGGCCCAGAGGGCGGCCCGCGTTCATGAGGGTCGGGGAGTTGGGCTCGAACTCGCCGGTTGTCATGAGCTCGTAGAAGCTCCGGGCGACCTCCTCGACGGCCGCCTCGGAGGCGCCGTACCTGCCGTCCTCGTCCGCGATGACCCGCGCGATGCGCCAGAACATGGTCTCCGGATCCTCGGTGGGCTCGCCTGCCTCGTCCTTCTTGAGGTAGCGCTTGGCAAGGACGATGCGGGCGTTCTCCGATAGCGTGGCCGGGGGGAGGTCCGGCGGGACGTGGTCTGTGAAGACACGGGGGTCCTGGGCTGGCGGAGTCATGGCGCGGGTTTCCTTGCGATGTGGATGGGACACACCAGATGTTGTGGGGCTTGTACTTTAACACCCCTATGGCTTGTGGTCAAGGGTGAGTTGCCGATTTTGCCTGATCGTCCCGGTCAGAAGGCGTTTCCGACCCGGACATGGTACCTGGGACCGTCTCCGTCCACCAACGGCAGCCCCGCTCCGAAGCGCACCGTGAGACCGCCCTGGTAGACCGGCACCACGATCACCGAGGCCTCGGCGCCGACGCTCATCAGGGTGGACCGGCGCGGGTTGTGATGGCTCGGCGTTTCCCCTCCCAGCAGCGGACCCCAGGCGTTGCCCGCGTCGAAGAAGACCGAGCCGTGGAGGCGGTCGACGAAGAGCGGAAGCGGGCCGATCCCGCGGTCGACCAGCACGATGGGGAACCGGTACTCGGCGCTGGCGGACCAGGCGATCCGGCCGAACCGCATGTTCGTGCCGTAGCCCCGGACGGGAAAGAGCTCCGGGGATCCCCCGAAGAGCGCCAGGCCGCTGATGCCCTCGGGCGTGCCCTCCGCCCCCCCTACGTCGAAATGGCCCCGGTGCGCGCCGGCCCCGAAACCGATGCCGCCCGACGCTCGCAGAGCCAGCACATGATTGGCGAACCCCCACGCGCCGAGCCCCTTGTAGACCGCCAACTCACCCGTCAGCTCGCCGAACCCCTGGTCCGCGCCGACCAACCCGCGCTCCGCGCGCTGGAGACCCGTTTCCCGCCGCGCGCGGGCGCTCACCCATGCGCTCACCCCGTCTTCCCGGGAGATGGAAAAGGACCGCCGCTGCACGTTGGAGGCCGAGAGGGTGGCGCGGGCCTGCAGGAATGTCGTCGCGGCCCCCCGAAGCGGGGGACCCGGGTTGCCCTGCAGATCCTGGATAGTGAGGTTCTCGCGCACCAGGCTGGCGCTCAGGGAGAGTCCCGCCGCGGAGCGGTAGCGCCGCCTCAGGAATGACGCGGACAGGCGCGTCCAGCGCTCGCGCTCCAGCAGGAAGTACTCCTGTGTCTCCTCTTCGGAAATGAAGACGTCCACCGAACTGGAATACGCGTCGTGGCTCTGCCCGATGGAGATCCCCAGCGGATTGCCGAGGCCGTAGTAGCTGTACCCGAGCGAGCCGGCGAAGCGTTCGCCGTCGACCGAAACGCGGCCCGAGAAGTTGTAGCGGTGTCGCCCCACCATGTCCTGGCCTTCGGTCGACACCCCCACATAGGGCCTGATGACCTCGTGCCAGGTGGTATCCCGGCTCAGACTCCTCTCCGCGGACGTGTAGAGCGGCCGCCAGTAGTACGGGCGCAGGGTGGACCAGGGCCGGTAGACGCGGCTGGATTCCGCGATGCCGGGCGGCTCGCCGGGAGCGGCGGGCGCCTCCGCGAACCGGTCGCTGGCCGGCTGGGGTGCGAACCACTCTTCGGGAGCGAAGGGGATCCGCTCGATGTGCCACCCGTCCGCGTGGTAGGAGGAGAAGTGGATCCAGCGGCCCTGCGGGTCCACGGAGGGGTGGGTGGCGCCCCCGAGGATGTTGGTCACCTGGCGGATCTCGGGCTCGTCCCCGTCGCGCAGGGTCGCGGCGTAGAGGTTCGGAATCCCCGTCCGGTCCGACGACCATACCACCGTGGACCCGTCCGGGGTCCAGAAGGGGGTCATGTCCATGGCGCGATCGCCGGTCACTTCGGCGGTCACGTTCCCGTCCGGGTCAAGGATGACGAGGTCCGTCGCGCCGTGTGACCAGCGCGTCGCGGCGATGCGGTCTCCGCCGGGAGACCAGCGCGGGTGGGCCCAATGCACGTGCGGGTCGGGTTCGGCGATGGGGGTGACCGCGCCCGAGCGTACCGCTACCAGCACGAGCGCGTTGGTGCCGCCGCCCTCCTGCACCGCGACCGCCTGTTCGCCATCTCGTGACACGTCGGCGTGGGTGAGGCGCTCGCCGCGCGTGAGACGCCGGACCGAACCGTCCAGCGAGGCGACGTAGAGGTCGCTCGTGAGGTGGTAGCGGTCGGTGAAGTCGAGTTGGGAGAAGACGAGCGTCCCGTCCGGCCCCCACGACAGGGTGCCGTTGACGCCGTTGAGACGGGTGAGACGGCGAGCACCGCTGCCGTCGGGCGCCGACACGCGGATCTGGGTCGCGTCGACCTGGTCCGAGCGCGTGAAGGCGAGGTTCGCGCCGTCGGGCGACACCATGGCCTGGCGGGCGTACCACCCCGCGGTCTCCACGCTCTCGCCGGCGGTGAGCGGCGCGTGCCCGGCCAGGCCGGCTGCCAGGTCACGGTACGCGGCGGCAGTCCGCGCGCTCCAAGCGTCCCAGCTGTCCCCCACACCGGTCCCGAAGGCGTCGCGCGCGGCCACGTTGAGGAAGTACGGCGCCCAGAGCCCGGCCACGGAGCGGGCGAAGTCGCCCAGCGCCTCCTCGCCGTAGGTGTCGGCGATGTGGTCGAAGTAGCGCGCGCCGTACACATACGCCCGGTTGCCGGCGGGCCACACCGGCGAGTCCCCCGACGCCTGGTCAAGCTTGTCGAGACCGCCTTCCAGCGCGGCGGTGCGGAGCACCATCTCCTGCCAGGTCCCCTTGACGCGCCCGGCGCCCGTGAGCGCCGACTCGAAGTAGGTGGCCAGCCCCTCGAGGACCCATGTGGGCGCGGAACCCGAGGGGAAGACCGGCCATGTCCCCGGAGTCCTCCCGAAGATGGTGCGGATCACCTTGCCGACGAGTCCGGTCATGTCGAGGTGGAAGGTGTGCACCAGCTCGTGGACGATGACCATGTCCAGCCATTCGTCGAAGTACGAGATGGCGCTCCCGTCCATCGGCGGCCGCACGAAGATGGTGACCTGGTTGTAGGGGAACGGGGTGGCCCATCCGTTGGCCAGGTCGGTGTGGTCGGAGAGAAGGAGCTGGATCCGTCCCTCCGGGGGATCGACGAAACGGTCCGCGAGGAGCGCGTAGGCCCGTTCGGCGCTCGTGGCCGCGCGGGTGCCCAGCCCGACGAGGCCCCGGGGATAGGTGATCACGAAGTGCTCGGTGGTGAGCTGGCGCCAGTCCTCGTTGGGGGGGACCGCCTGGCCGAAGGCGGGGCGGGCGGGCGCGAGGAGGAGGATGGTCACGCAGAGAATCCACCCGCACTTGGTTCCGCCAGGCGGGAACGCGGCTGCTGGTCTCATGTCGACATCACTCCCGGTCGAGGATCGGCACGGTCATGGAAGCGAGCGAAGCCGAAGAAGGACTGTCTTCCCGGCCGGGGCCCGGGCACATCCGCAGCTCTCCCTCGGTCTCTTCTTCCGCCGTTGTATCATGGGTTCCCTGCGCCGTGATCGCCAACAGGGATATGGCCGGTCCAGGTCCAACCCGCAACTCCTTTACGAGGCAGAACCGGTCGGGGTGCGCGGAGACCGCCGGCAGGACATACGCCGGCCCCGAAGTGTCCCAGCTGCCCACGACTACATAGTCCACTCCGATGGAATCGGCCTGAGCCGGCAGGCGGTCGGGGTCGGAGGTGAAGGGATAGACAACGGCCGGGTGCCCGCTGAAGGCGTGGAAGAGCCTGGGCTTGCGGGCGAATACCACCGATCCCGGCGGGAGCCATTCCCGGGTCCAGAGGGCCATGACCTGCAGTTCCCGGATATTGGAAGCGTAGCAGCCCATCGGCCCGCGGGTCGCGACCAGGGCCCTGCACCGGCCGGCGTACTCCGTGTCCTCCAGCCACGAAGCGCCCGCCGGCACGACAACGATTGCCGCAACCGCGACCGCCACCGCCTGCGCCACTCTCCGGGGCAGCCTCGCCACCGTTTGTACCAGTTGCTCACCGGCGTAAAGGAGAATCAGGGGATAGAGCGGCAGAGCGAAGCGGTCGCCCGACCAGGCGGCGGGCCAGACCATGATCAGTCCGGTGTAGAGGAGGGTGAAGATCTCGGGCAGACCGGGTCCGGCCCGTACCCTGCGGAGCCATCCCGCCAGCGCCAGCCCCACCACGACCACACCCAGGACCGCCGCGGGGATTCCGCTCATTCCCGTGAGGCCGGTCGGCACGTATTCGATCGTGTATTCCCACAGGTTCGTGCCCAGCCGGGTAACCAGGCCCCATAGATCGATGGTCCCCTGGTCAAGGGCATAGGGGTTGACCAGCCAGAAAGCGGAAACGTACTCGCCGCCGGAGCGCAGATGCCACGGAATGGCGAGCGCCGCGAACGCGGCCGAAAAGATCGCCAGGGTCGCCCAACGCTTCCTCATCGCCAGCCAGATTCCCACGGCGGCCACCAGGGGCAACCCGGCCGAGCGAGTGAAATTGGCGGCGATCACCAGCGCCAGGGCGGTCATGCAATGCGGCCTGGAGAGCCAGGAAAGCGCGGCTCCGGACCCCGCGTTTCGCGCGGGATTTCGGGAATCCGGGGTCAGCAGCCAAAGCGAGGCGAAGACGAATGTGAGGAACAGCGGTTCGGAGAGTATCCACCGGGAGTGGAAGAGAAGCGCCGGGGATATGCCGAAGAAGAGCGCAACCACCCCCGCGATCCGCGGACCGTGAAGTCTTCGGACCCACAAGAAACAGAAGGCAGTCGCCAGCGCCGTGCCCAGCAGCGAAATCGCCTTGAACACGCCCCAGGTCTTGGCGCCCAGCAGGATCAGCACGGCCAGGACCGCCGGATAGACCGGCGGGTACTGGGTATGGGGAGGCGAACCCGGATGCCACAGCTCGTGGTAGGCCCCGTCCTGGACCAGCGATTGAGCGAGCGAGACGTAAGCTGCGTTGTCCCCGCCCGTGTGGATCATGGGGGCACTCGAAATGACGCCCATGATGACGTGTGCGGCCACGACCAGCCCGAGAACCAGGCCGGGGGTCTCCCAGCTGATCCTGGAAGCCCGCGCGGGAGGCTTCTCCTTCGCGGCGGCGACCTTCCTGCGCCGCTTCCCACGCCGGTTTCTACCCACCGCCGGCCTCCGGGGACCCCAGAGCACTCACGACCCCGTTCACCTCGTCCAGCGCCTTCCGCGCCTCGTTTGCGTCCAGCTGCAGCCGGTGCATCGCCAGCGCGGTCTTGACGTGGCCTCCGGCAAGCGCCAGCAACTCCCGGGCATCGTCGCGGCCGAGACCGAGCGTCGCCATCAGGATCCGCTCGCCCCGGTCCTGCAACTTGGCGCAGCTGACCCGCAGGTCCACCATGAGGTTCCCGTGGACCTTCCCCAGGAGCACCATCGCCGCGGTGGTGATGGAGTTCAACACCAGCTTGGTTGCCGTCCCCGCCTTCATGCGGGTCGATCCGGTGATCACCTCCGGGCCCGTCAGGGGTGCGATCACGACATCGTGGCGGTCGCGCAGCGCCTGGGGCGGCGGCGTGCAGAGTATGAATCCCGTGCGCGCGCCAAGCTCCCCTGCCCGCGCCAGTGCACCGTGCACGAACGGCGTCGTCCCCGACGTGGCGATCCCGATCACCAGGTCCTTCGCGGTCACCGATCTCTCGTCCATGGCGGCCGCGCCGCGATCCGGGTGGTCCTCGGCACCCTCCTGCGAGCGGACCAGCGCCGCGGGACCCCCGGCGATGACACCCTGCACCATGCCGGGATCCGTACCGTAGGTCGGCGGCATTTCGGCCGCGTCGAGAACCCCCAGCCGCCCCGAGGTGCCCGCGCCGACGTATATGAGCCGGCCGCCCGCGCGGAATGCGGCCACGGCAAGCTCCGCCGCGCGCGCGATCGCCTCCTTTTCACGTCCGACTTCGACCGCCACCCCGGCGTCCTCGCGGTTGATGACCTCCACGATTTCCAAAGCGGAAAGGCGGTCGATGTTCTCGCTGAAGGAGTTCCTCTGTTCGGTCAGCCGCTCGTCGAGCATGGGTTGCGCGTGGTTCTCCGGGAAGGGGCGTCCAGGATGGAGCCGGGGCTATGGCCTCCGGGCCACTGCGAACAGGTTCTTGCCAAGCGGCGGGCGCACCCACCGGCCCACGGCGGATGTCACCGGCACGACAAGCCGGTCGTACAGACCCACATTCCGCCGGGTGAGTGTCCGGCCCAGAACCCGGCAACAAAGGAACCACGCGAACAGGCCCGCCAGATCCCGGTAGCCCAATCGCACAATCTCGAAACCCGCCCCGCGAATCCTCGTTGCCAGCTCGGACTTCCGGTACCGGCGATGATGGCCGAGCATTGCGTCGAAGCGGCTGTAGAGCGCCGGAACCGCCGGGACCCACAGACACAGATGCCCGCCCGGGCGCAGCACGGAGCGCATCAGCGCAAGTTCGCCCGCGTCGTCCTTCACGTGCTCGAGTACGTTCACCGAGACCACGGAATCCATCTCCCCGATCCGGCCCCGCTCGACGGCCGTGGCCAGGAGGCCCCTGCACGCGACGGCATTGGCGTTCGGCTTCAACCGCTCGGCAAGCTTCTCGTGCATGTGGTGATCGGGCTCGATCGCGAGAAGACTGGTGAGACCCCGTTCCAGCAGCAAAACGGAGATGTTGCCGATCCCGGCTCCGACTTCCGCGACGCGCTGGCCGAGGTAGGGCGAAAAGCCGCGGACGATCTCCCTGCTGTACCTGTCGGCTTCGGACATCGCCTCCAGGTCGAGTCCGAAATAGCCCGGCTCGTCGTGCCCGGAACCAGTTCCGGTGATTGTATGCGTGCTGGCCGTGGTCCTGCTGGTCATGCCGAATTATCGTGGCGGCCCCGCGGTCTGGCCAGTGCCACCTCTCCGTCACCGCTCGAATGGCGACCGGTTGTACACGGGCGACTGCCGGGTGCGACGGTGTTTCGCGGCCGTCCAACTCCACCGAAGTTTCGACCGAACCTCCCACCCCCATCTCCACCTGAACCCTTGGAGCGCACCGATGCTCACCCCCCGATTCCGCAACCGGACCACCCCTCTCCGCGGCGCGGCCCCAGCCATCCTCCTGCTCGCCCTTCCCGGCTGCGACGCCCCCACCCCCCATGGCGACTTCACGCGGTCGGGCGGCACCTTCCCCGACGGCTGGCCCTTCCCCCCCGCCACCCCGCCCGTCACCGCGCGCGGCGGCATGGTCTCGACCACCGACGAGTTCGCGACACGGGTCGGGCTCGACATCCTCGCGGCGGGCGGCAACGCGATCGACGCGGCGGTCGCCACCGGGCTGGCGCTGGCCGTGGTCAACCCGGAGGCGGGCAACCTGGGCGGCGGCGGCTTCATGATGGTCCGCCTCGCCGACGGCTCCATCCACGCGCTGGACCACCGCGAGAAGGCGCCGTTCGCGGCCACGCGCGACATGTACCTGGACGAGGACGGCAACGTCACCGACCAGTCCATCGTGGGGCATCTGTCGGCGGGGGTGCCGGGCACGGTGGCCGGACTCTGGGAGGCCCACCGCCGCTTCGGCACGATGGACTGGGCCGACCTGGTGGAGCCGTCCATCCGGCTGGCCGGGGGGTTCGAGGTGACCGGACGTCTCGTCTCCACCCTGACGGCGGCCCGGGACCGCATCCTCGCCTTCCCGCACAGCGCCCGCATCTTCCTCCCCGGCGGCGCGGTCCCCCCGGTCGGCGCCACCTTCGTGCAGCCCGATCTCGCCGCCGTCCTGACCCGGCTCCGCGACCAGGGACCGGACGACTTCTACCGGGGCGAGACCGCGCGCCTCATCGAGGCCGAGATGGTACGGGGGGGCGGCATCGTCACCCGCGAGGACCTCGAGAGCTACGAGGCCATCTGGCGCGAGCCCGTCTCCTTCGACTATCGCGGCTACACTGCGTACTCCATGCCGCCACCCTCGTCGGGCGGGGTCACCATGGCGGCCATCGCGGGCATGCTGGAGCGCTGGGACCTGGCCGGGCTGGGCTGGAACACCTCCGAGACGATCCATCTAATGGCCGAGTCCTTCCGCCGCGCGTACGCGGACCGCAATGAATACCTGGCCGACCCCGATTTCGTCGAGATGCCGCTCACCGAGCTGACTTCGGAGGCGTACGCGGACGAACGCGCCGCGACGATCTCGACCGAGCGCGCAACCCCCTCGGCCGAGGTGAAGCCGGGGCTGGACGCGGTCCTCGATGAGAGCCACACCACGCACTACGCGGTCGTGGACGCGGCGGGCAACGCGGTGGCGGTGACGACCAGCCTGAATTCGTGGTACGGCGGGAAGGTGGTGGTGGAGGGGGCGGGGTTCTTCCTCAACAACACCATGGACGACTTCTCCGCGAAGCCCGGCACCCCGAACCAGTTCGGGCTGGTGCAGGGTGAACGGAACGCGGTCGCGCCGGGCAAGCGCATGCTGTCGGCGATGAGCCCGACGATCGTGGAGGACGCGGACGGCGCGCTCTTCCTAGTGAGCGGGACACCGGGCGGCGCCACCATCATCACCACAGTGCTGCAGACCCTCTTCAACGTGATCGATCACGGCATGAACGTGGTCCAGGCGGTTCACGCCCCCCGCGTGCACCACCAGCACCTGCCCGACCAGGTCTTCTTCGAGTACGGTGGCCTCCCCGGGTCCACCGTGCAGGCGTTGAAAGCCCTGGGCCACACCGTGGTGGAGCGCGACCCGGGGCCCGCGGAGGCCTACTTCACCGGGGGAATGTCGGGCGACGTCCAGCTGATCATGGTAATGCCGGACGGGTCGCTGGCGGGGTGGTCCGATCCGCGGCGCGGCGGGATGGCGCTGGGGTTTCCGGAGTAGGGTTCGGGCGGCGGCACATACACCGGCGCCCGCAGTTCGACCATGATGATCGTCCCGGCCATGATCAGCCCGGGAACCACGGTCATCCTCCGCGCCCGGCTGGATGCGGACCTGCGCCGCCGGTCGGCCACGGGGTCCGGAATCACGGGCCGGTTGACGACCGCTCCCTCGATCGGCCGCTCGTAGCGGTCGGCCGAGAGGGTCTCGAAGCCGATCTCCAGAACAGGGGCTTCCCCCGGGCCTCCCGAGCCCATCGAGGCCCGGACGCGCCCCAGCAACCGCACTCCCTGGGGGAGAAGGAACTCGCCGTCCGGTCCCAGGACGTCGTGCGTGACCGTCACGATCACGGGGTCATCCACCCGATACTCGGCAGTTGAGATGTCCTCGTCGGGGGAGGTGCTGATGCGCGTGCCCGCCGGGATGCGAATCGCGCGCAGCGGCGCTGGGGCGGTGTCGTCGACGAGTTCTTCGTCCTCGAACCCTGCCGCATCCCCGACTTCGTCCGGATCGACTCCCTCGAGCCCCTCGTCCACGCCCGGTTCGTCCAGGTCGGTGCCGGCGGGGACTCCCGGCGCGTCATCCGTCCCCGAAGTCGTATCCGCAGCCGGCGGCGACCCCTCTTCGCCCGTCTCACCCGACGGCTCCCCATTCCCGCCGCAGGAGCCCGCAAGGACACACGCCAACGCCGCAAGCACCACCGGCTCCCAGCGCCGTCTTTTCGTCGCGGTCATTTGCCAAGTCCTCCGGAGGTCGCCTCGCCCGGACATCCCGGACCCTGCCCCGGCCGCATTAATATACAGGTCACGGCGCGAGCACGGCGGACACGCGTCCCCGCGCCACCACCTGACCCACCCTGCACCCCTCCCCCATGCGCGAACTCCGGACGGTCCTCCCCTACTTCCGCCCCTACCGCAAGCCGATGTTCTGGGGACTGGTGCTGGTGGTCCTCGCCAACGCCTTCTCGCTGGCCAACCCCTACCTCCTCAAGCTCCCGATCGACGCGCTGACCGCGAACGCCGGCGCCGACGCGGACGCGGACGCGGACGCCATCGGCCGCACCGTCCTCACCTACGCCCTCCTCATCGTCGGGGTCGCGCTCCTCGGCAACGCCGCCCGCTACGGCATGCGCGAAATCCTCAACGGCCTCAGCCGCCGCATCGAGGTGGACCTCCGCAACGACTTCCTCCGCCACCTGCTCCGTCTCGACGCGGGCTTCTACAACCGCACCCGCACCGGCGACCTCATGAGCCTCGCCACCAACGACACCCTCGCCGTCCGCCAGGCGGCGGGCCCGGCGGTCATGTACTCGGCGAACACGATCGTCAACTTCGTCATCGGACTCGGGGTCATGATCTGGATCAGCCCCGGCCTGACCCTGGCCGCGCTCGCCCCCATGACGCTGCTCCCGCCCATCGTGCTATGGTTCGGCCGCACCATCCACAACCGTTTCGAACGCATCCAGGAGCAGTTCGCCGCGCTCTCGACGATGGTGCAGGAGAACCTCACCGGCGTCCGCATCGTGCGGGCGTATGCGCAGGAAGCGGCGCAGGCGCGCGAATTCGACGCCTTCAACCGCGGCTACCTGAAGCGCAACATGCACCTCGCGTACGTCTCGGGGGCGTTTCACCCGATCATGGGGCTGCTGACCGGCGGGGCGATGGTGGTCGTGCTCTGGTACGGCGGCCGCCAGGTCATGACCGGCGCGATCACGACGGGCGACTTCGTGGCCTTCTCCTACTACCTGGTGCTGCTCGGCTGGCCGATCATCGCGCTGGGGTGGGTCGTCAACCTCTTCCAGCGCGGCGCGGCGTCGATGGGGCGCATCAACCGGATCATGGCGACCGAGCCCGCCATTGCACCGCCCGCGTCGCCGCATCCGCCGCCCACCGGCGCCGCGGCCATCGAGTTTCGGAATGTGTGTTTCCGTTACCCGGGGAGGGGGGAGGAGGGGGAAGAGAGGAGGCTCGCAGGCACGGGAACATTCGTGCCGGAGCCGGACCGCCTCGTCCTCGACGATGTCTCCTTCACCGCCGAACCGGGCCGAACCGTCGCGGTCGTGGGCCCCACCGGCTCCGGCAAGAGCACGCTCGTCTCCCTCATCGCGCGCGTCCACGACCCCACCTCCGGCGCGGTGATGCTGGACGGCGTCCCGCTCACCGACTACGACCCGGCCGACATCCGGGCCCGCATCGGCTTCGCCCCCCAGGACACCTTCCTCTTCTCGGCGCGGCTGGGCCGCAACATCGCCCTGGGCCTCGATCCGTCCCTGCCCGAAGCGGCCCTCCACCAGCGCGTCCGTGACGCATCCGTCGCCGCCGACCTGCACGATACCGTCGAGGCCTTCCCCGAGGGCTACCGCACCCGCCTCGGCGAGCGCGGCATCAACCTTTCGGGCGGACAGAAGCAGCGGGCCACCCTGGCGCGCGCCCTCGCCACCGATCCCTCCGTCCTGATCCTCGACGACGTGCTCAGCGCGGTCGACACGGCCACCGAGTCGCGCATCCTCCAGGGTCTCCGCGACGAGTTGGAAGGGCGCACCGCCTTCATCATCTCCCACCGGGTCACCGCCGTGAAGGACGCGGACCTGATCCTGGTGCTGGACGAGGGGCGGATCGTGGAGCGGGGGCGGCACGACGAGCTGGTGGCGCGGGGAGGGACGTATGCTTCGTTGCTGAGGAGGCAGCTGCTGGAGCAGGATCTGGCGGGGGCGGCCTGAGGGGCAGCTCCCAGCCGGGCTCGGCGTCCACTCCGTGCAACCATTCGGCACCAGATGTTGTCCTCGTGTCGGCCACATCGATTCCCATGGGGAGCACTCCACCCGACGAAGGAGGATTCAGTGAGTACCAGTCCCGAACGCCTGACCCGTGCGATCCGCTGGCTCCAGGCCTACGCCGCCCTTTTGACCATTGCCCTGGTGGTCCTGTTCTTCAGGAGCGGGACGAGCGCGGACGATGTGCTGCGCACGCGCGGACTGATCATCGAGGACGAAGCCGGACGGGAACGGATCCTCATCGGCGCGCCAATTCCCGAGGCCGCCAACCGCGTTCGCACCGACGAAGCGCGTGTGCGGGAGGTCTGGGCGTCCCGGTATGAGGACGGGGAAGCCTATATGGGCTACTACCAGGACTATCGCCACGAGGCCAACGGCATCCTGATCCTCAGCGAGGACGGCTTCGACCGGGTTGTGCTGGGCGATCCGGTGCCCGATCCGAACATCGGCAGGCGGATCGCGCCGAGCACGGGCTTGGTGATCAACGACATGCAGGGATTCGAACGGACGGGGTACGGAGTATTGGTTGTCGACGGCACCTATCGCGTGGTCTTGGGCCTCGACTCGAATCGTGGCCGGGAGGGCCTCGTATTGATGCTGGAGGATGACGGCAGGGTCGGCGTCACCGTGGGCCATGGAGATGACATGATCTTTCTTGGCGACCTGCCCGCCGGTCTCGGGTGGTGGGGCCTCACGGAGCTGGTCCGAGGGCTGGTGATTGCGAAAGATGGCGAGATCATCCATCAGCTCAATGGCGCAGAGGAAAAGTGACGCCGGGGCTCACCATACCTTGGCGAGTGTCATCTACGCATTACATATTGTAAACCAGAGATGACATTCGTGGGACTGTAAGACCACAGGGCCGTTTCGGCCCTACCTCGCCGCGGAGGGCCCAGGATTGGGTCGCCTGACGGGCGTCCCCCGCAACCGCATCACCACTTCCAGCCCCTGCAGCGCGACGTTCTCCCTGGCGTAGTCCATTGGGGTCCTGCCTATGTCGTCGAGCGCCGCGGTATCGGCGCCCAGCGCGAGCAGCATCTGGAAGGCGGCGGCGGCCCTCCTCGCCGCTCCGTGCAGAGCCGTCTGGCCGCGCTGGTCGCGCGCTTCCAGATCGGCACCCGCGCGCACCAGCATCTCGATAATCTCCGGGTTTCCCCCGCGGAGAGCCGCCATGTGCAGCACGGTCGCCCCCCGTTCCTCCGGGATCGTCATCGTGGCCGCCCCCTCCATCATCAAGGGAATCGACGCGCTGGTCACCCGTGCGTTGACGTCGGCTCCCGCTTCAATGAGCGCCGTCACGATCGCCGGGTCGCGGGTCACCCCGGCCGCTTCGAGCAGGGGCGTCCTGTTTCCGTACGCCCAGTGCGAGTCCGGAAACTCTGCCCGTGCCTCCAGTTCCGCTCCCGCGTCCAGCAGGACGGCGAGCACCGCCGGGTTCGAGGTCCGGCCGACCGCCTCGTGCAGCACCGTCCATCCCGTCGACCCTCGGGCGTGTACGTCGGCGCCGGCCTCGAGCAGCAGGGCCGCGACCGCGGGGTTGTCGTTTCCCGCCGCCTGGGAGAGCGGGGTCTCTCCCTCGTAGCCCCTGGCGTGCAGGTCGGCGCCCGCTTCCAGCAGGACCGCGGCGACTCCCGGGTCCTCGTTGTCCGCCGCCGCCACGTGCAGCGGTGTCCAGTCCCACCCGTAGTGGATGTGATACCCCTTGGCCCGTGCGTCCACCTCCGCGCCGGCCTGCAGCAGCGCCCGCACCATGGCCGGAGTCCCGTGCTGCGCAGCCAGGTGGATGGGCTGGTAGTTGTCGTTGTCGCGTGCATGTATGTCCGCGCCAGCCTCCAATAGCACCGAGACGACCGCGGTGTCCCGAGTCAATGCGTAGGCCACGTGCAGGGGTGTGGAGCCCGTCGTAACGGCGCGGGACCTCTCCGTCCTCGCATGGACATCCGACCCGGCCGCGATGCAGCCGGAGACCTGTTCCGCTTCGGCGAGCGCGAAGAAGACCGGGGTGTTCCAGTGCTCACAGCTGAACGGGTCGGCCACCATGCCGGAATCGGTGCGCGCGGCCGGGTCCGCCCCCAGTTCCAGCAGCCGGGTGGTGACGGCGGGATTCTCTTCCCTTACGGCCAGGTGCAGCGGAGTTTCCCCGCGCCCGGTTCGTGCGTTGACGTCGGCACCGGCCCGCACAAGCAGCGAGACCATGCCGTCGTTGTCGTTGGACCAGGAGGCCGCGGCGCTGTGGAGCGGCGTACGGCCCAGGTCGTTACGTGCGTTGACGTCGGCTCCCCGTTCCAGCAGGGCAGACGCGACGGCGTTCCCGGCCGCGGGCGTGTTCGCGGCTGAATGGAGCGGGGTCGATCCATGCTCGGTCCGCTCGTTCACGTCCGCGCCGGCCTCCAGAAAGAGACGCAACATGGCAATGGTGACATCTCCGCGGAACCCCACGCCCAATCGATGCAACGGCGGATCACCGTATTCGTTCCTCGAATCCAGCGGCGTGCCTGCTTCGATGCATCCGCGGACGCTCTCGACGGTGGCTGCATCGAAGAAGCTGTAGTCGCTCCAGTCGCAGATCGGACCGGGAATCATCCCACGGGTGTTGCGGGCCTGCGCGTCGGCGCCCAGCGAGAGAAGCCGCTCGATGACGGCGGGGTTGTCGTGTTTCCATGCCGTGTGCAGCGGCGTATCACCCGCCTCGTTGCGCGCGTTCACATCCGCCCCGGCTTCCACGAGCGCGGACAGGATGGTCGCATCGGCGTGAGCCGTTGCCAGGTGGGACGGTGTGTCGCCCTGGCCGGTGCGCGCGTCGACGCTCGCGCCCGCCTCGATCAGTGCGGCCACATTGTCCAAGCGCCCCTTCCGGGCCGCCCAGTGCAGCGGCGTCTCACCGTCGTCGGTCGCGGCTTCAGGATCCGCGCCGACGTCCACCAATGCGGTGACGGTACGGGGTTGACCATACTCGGCCGCCACGTGGAGCGGCGACCGTCGCTCATAGCCCGGCAGATTCGGATCCGCCCCCGCCTCCACGAGCGCACGAATCACGCCCGGGCCCGCTTCCCAGGCCGCCGTCTGGAGCGCGTGCCCCCCGTACCTCGTCTGGATGTTCGGATCCGCGCCATGCGCCAACAGCTTTCTGGTGAGCCCGCTTAGCGTATCGGCCTCGTACCCGCTCAGCGACAGGTGGAGGGGAGTCCTCTCGAAGAACGACTCCGGGATGTCGACATCCGCCCCAGCCTCCAGGAGGGCATCGATGACGACCGTATTGGGGCGCCGCCCCATGATGCCCACCGCCAGAATCAGCGGCGTCACTCCATCCCCACCACGTGCATTCACATCCGCGCCCGCCTCCAGCAGCATCTTCACGATCGTCGCCGCCGAGTTCCGGGCGGCAGCGTGCAGCGGAGTGTTCCCTCCTTCGCTCTCCGCGGCTGCGTCCGCCCCCGCTTCCAGCAGGGCGGTCGCAACGGCCAGGTTCTCATTCGCCGCCGCGATATGGAGTGGTGTGGTGCCGCCATTGTTGGCCACCCCGGCCGCCACACCGGCATCCAGCAGCAGCGTGGCAATGGCCGGATCCGGGTTGGAAGCCGCGTGGTGCAGGACGGTGGTGCCGTAGGCATCCGTCACTCCGATGTCGGCGCCGGTGTCCATACAGAAGCTGTAGACGGCAAAGTCGGCCGCGAGGGGGAATACCGGAGTCAGCCAGAGCTCACAGTCGGCCGGATTCGCGATCAAGCCGTCGTCGTTGCGCGCAAGCGGATCGGCGCCCGAACGCAGCAGTTCTTCCACCGCCGCCTGGTTGATCCGGGGATCCTGCCAGGGCATGTCGACGCCGGGGTTGCTCCAGGCGCTGTGCAGAGGCGTGTCGCCGCGGGAATCGCGGGCGTTGACGCCGGCGCCGGCCTCCAGCAACGCGGCGATGATGCCCGGGTTCAGATTCCAGCGCGCGGCTTCGTGCAGTGGTGTGAGACCGCTGAAGTCCTGCGCGCTCACGTCGGCGCCGGCCTGCACGAGGACGCCGATGACGGTCGCGTCCGGCGCCAGCCGCGCGGCACGGTGCAAGGGAGTCCCGCCGCTTTCGTCCACCGGAGCGGAAGGGTCCGCGCCCGCGCCAAGACAGGCCAACACAGTGTCCGCCGAGGCCGTGTGGAAGAAGTTGTACGCGCCCCAATCCCCGCAGGCGGTGGGGCCGGGGTCGGGTGGGGGCTGGGCGGTGGTGGGGGTCGGTGCGGTCGCCAGGACACCGCACAGGAGGAAGAGGGAACCGATCGATACGGGGTTTTTCATCTCTCCTCCCGGTCCTTGCCGGAAGCCGCGTGTCAGCAGCGGCCTCTACCCCAATCTGGAGTCATACCACCGCCGCGACCAGCGGGGCGACCGACCGGCGGACCCACAACCCCGCACCACATGGCGCATCATGACATCATCGCATCACGTCATCAGCGCTCCCATTCCACCGCGTCCGGAAGCCCGCGGCTGAACAGGACCTCAAGCCCCGGCTCCGGTGACAGGGCAACCGCGTCCGCACGTGTGCTGCCCGGCGAGAGACCGGTGAAGATCCCCCGAATCCGCCCGGTACGCGGATCCCGGATGATCGCCCCCGCGCGCTCACTCTCCCCGTCCAGCGAGACGGAGCCCCCGGGACCCGTCAGCGAGATACGCACCAGGTCGCTGCCCCACGAGGTTTCCGCCGGGATGGCGAAAACGAAGGACGAGCCTCCCTCTCCATCGGCCGTTTCCGTCATGGCGAAGCTCAGCGAGAAAAGCTCGCGCCCGTTCACGCCGACGCCCGTCAGCCGGTACGGACCCGGCTCCCTTGGCAAGGACACCCCATCATCCAGGACGAATGCCGGCTCCAGATGGGGCGTGCCGTCCGCACCCACACCACCCCAGACGAGCAGCGAAGGCCCCGCGGCGCTCGGAGTCGGCCTGTCGTCCAGATCTCCCAACTCGAACCGGTACCGGAACATGTTCGAGTAGTAGTACTCACTGACCCAAATGTCGGGACCGCAGTACGACATGAAGTCGGGCTTGGTGGGCGGAACGAGCACGCCGCCGGCCATCCTGTATCCCCACGCCCCGATCTTTCCGGTGGGATCGGGGAACATCGGGTCGGTGTTCGTCAGATTGGGACCGCAATCGGCGTGCAGCAGGCCGAGGTTGTGTCCGAGTTCGTGAACCATGACCCAGGCATCTGGAATGGAGAAGCTCGACCAGCCCGTGCCGATGGTGGAGACCCCCGGGTAGTTCGCCTGGCTCGCCGACAGGGTGCCCATGAAGTAGCCCCGGCCGCTCTCCGCGACCCGGATCGCTTCCGTCCGTCTCTGTAGCACGAGTGGAGAGGTCGTGTTGGTGGAAACGGGTTCGTGCACCGTCAGGTCCACCTCACGCACCGGCATGAGCGTCCTAATGCCCCAGAGCAACGTGTCCTCCGCCGTCATTCCGTCGGTGAGTTCCAGTAGTGAGGAGTCCGGATCCGGGGCATAGAGGAACGGGATCAGCGTAAGGGGTAGTACGGGCATTTCCCGCACGTCCAGGCCGGTTCGGCCGGTTTCGGGGATCCGTGTGGCCACTCCCAGTTCCGGATCCATCGTGCCGTCCGGGTCGATCTCGACCACCATCTCCAGCCCGGGACGAATCACCGAAGCGGGAACCACGGCGTTGGCCGAGGACGCCAAGTCGTCTTCGCCCACCTCATCGCGGATGAAAGACGAATCAGGAGTGATCTCCACGACCTCCGCTTCGGCTCCGTCCAGGTAGAAGGTCGCCCGAACCGGTGGGATCAGCTGTCCCGCTGCCTCGGGCGCAACCACGAAGACGCGCAGCAGCGCCTCCTCGCCCGCGACCAGCGAAACGGGGAACTCCCTCGACTGTACCTGCTGCACCAGATAGGCGGCGGACACGGTCTCCGGTCCCGTGCAGGGGGCGACCCGTTGTTTCTGCACGCCCCTCAGCCATTTCCGGAAATGCTCGTCGTCGGGACCGCACAGTTCGGTGCCCCCCGTCAGAAGCGTGTCCAGCGCCTCAATCTCGGTAAGGCCGAGGGGCAGAGTTCCCGACATGCCGGTCTTCGTCAGATTGAGACCGGTCAGGGTGGACAGGCGGCCGATGTCCTCGGGCAACGAGCCGGTTATCCTACCGTTGTACAATAGACTCAGGTTGGCGAGGTGGGGCATCCTGACGATCCCGGGTGGAATCGTTCCCGTGAGATACCCCCCTCCCAGATCGAGGTTGCGAAGCTCGGTATGACCGCCCAGTTCCGGAGGCAGGGGACCCGACACGCCGCTGCCGCGGAGATCCAGGGTTCGCAGGCGGGGCAGTCCGAGGAAGTCGCTCAGCGTCGTGGTTCCCATGTCAGTGTACGAGAGGATGAGTTCTTCGAGCATCTCCAGCTCGTAGAGTTCGGGGGGCGGTGTCCCCACCTCGGGGTTGTAGCCGAGATCGAGCACCTTGAGCATCTCCATGCGCCCGAGCTCGGGCGGCAGGGTGCCATTCATGTTGTTCCACGGAAGTTCCAGCCCTGTAACCCGCCCCTGCCCGTCGACCTCGACGCCGTCCCATTCGCCAAGGGGCGCGTCGGTCAGCCAATTCCCGCGCTGCACCCATTCGGATCCACCGGTGGCGTTGTACAGCGACATCAGACCCGCCCGGTCCGGATCCACTATCACCGTGATCGCCGACGTCGCAGAAACCGAATCCGCCGTAGCCCTGATCGTGGCATCGCCCTCGGCGGCGGCGCGCACGAACCCTGATGGGCCCACCGTCGCTACCGCCACGTTGCTGCTGGACCATGAGACCGGAAATCCGGCAATCACCCGCTCATACTCATCGTGGACCCAGGCTACCAGCCCGACGGTGTCGCCCACGCTGGTCAGCAACGCCGTCTCCGGGGTTACGGTGATCGACGCCGGTGGGGGGAATTGGGGAAGCGTGGGTTCGTCATCGCATGCCGGCGTCGCGATCGTCGAGAAGGCGGCCGCAATGGCGATCGCCGGGACCAGCTTCGGGGGTGCTTGGGGTGATCTCCGACTGGCTCCATGGGTCGGCCGCATGGCGGACTCTCCTTCGCGGTTGCTTCAACGCCGGGCCCTGCCGCGAAGAACAACGCGGACGAGGGCAGGACATACATGTTATAGCCGGGTTCGAAGGGAAGGTTACAACGCGCCACGATTCGGGTTCGGTCGCAGGGCGTTGTTTCCCGTGGGTATCTTGTAGTGTCCCAAAGTCTTGCGGCGAAAATGCCAGGCTTGAACTCCAAAGCGCTGCATCTCCAGAGGGTCCTCCACACCGGTTCAGGTGACCTCCGTGAATGACAATGCTCTCACGCAGGGCCCGGCAGGCATCGCCCCTGCTCCACACCCTCGGATCGGCGGGTTCGCCGGCGTCGTTGCGTGCAAGCGGATCGGCGCCGGTCGAGCAGAAGTGCCTCCACAGCGGTCGCGTTAGACCCGGGCATCCTGCCACGGGCATGGGAGGTCCGCCGCATTACGACATCATCGCATCACGTCATCAGCGCTCCCATTCCGCCGCGTCCGGAAGCCCCCGGCTGAACAGGACCTCAAGCCCGGGCTCGGGTGACAGAGCGACCACTTCCGCACGCGTCGTGCCCGGTGCGAGACCGGTGAAGATCCCCCGAATCCGCCCGGTGCGGGGATTTAGCACGATCGCCCCCGCGCGCTCACTCTCCGCGTCCAGCGAGACGAAACCCTCGGGACCCATCAGCCCGATACGCACGAGGTCGCTGCCCCACGAGGCCTCCGCCGGGACGGCGAACACGAAGGACGAGCCTCCCTCTCCGTCCTCCGTTTCCGTCATGTGGAAGCTCAGGGAGAAAAGCTCGCGCCCGTCCGCGCCGACACCCGTCAGCCGGTACGGACCGGTCTCCCGCGGCAAGGTCACGGCACCATCCAGGACGAACGCCGGCTCGAGGAAGGGCGTGCCGTCCGGCCTCACACCACCCCAGACGAGCAGCGAAGGCCCAGCGGCGGTCGACCCGTCGTCCACATCTCCCAACTCGAACCGGTACCGGAACATGTTGGAGAAGAAGTAGTCGCTCACCCACACGTCGGGACCGCAGTACGACATGAAGTCGGGCTTGGTCGGCGGGACGAGCACGCCCTCGGCCATCCTGTATCCCCACGCACCTATCTTACCGTTGCGGTCGGGAAACGCCGGGTCGGTGTTCAACACATTGCGACCGCAAGGGGCGTGCCATAGGCCCAAGTTGTGTCCGAGCTCGTGAACCATGACCCAGGAATCGGGTATGGAGAAGCTCGACCAGCCGGCAGAGGAGGCCCCCGGGAAATCCGCCTGGCTCGCCGGAAGGATTCCCATGAAGTAGCCCCGGCCATTCTCCGCAACCCGGATCGCTTCCGTCTGGGTCACCAGCGCGAATGGACTGGTCGTGTTGGTGGAAACCGGCCCGTGTACCGCCAGGTCCAGCTCGTGCACCGGTATGAGCGTCCGGATGCCCCACAGCAACGTGTCCCCCGCCGTCATTCCGTCGGTGAGTTCCAGTAGTGAGGAGTCCGGGTCGGGGGCGTAGAGGTACGGGATCAGCGTAAAGGGCAGAACGGGCATCTCCCGCACGTCCAGGCCGGTCCGGCCCGTCTCGGGAATCCGTGTGGCCACTTCCAGTTCCGGATCCATCGTGCCGTCCGGGTCGATCTCGACCACCATCTCCAACCCGGGGCGTATCACCGAAGCGGGGATCACGGCGTTGGCCGAGGACGCGAGTTCGTCTTCGCCCACCACATCACGGATGAACGACGAATCCGGGGTGATCTCCACGACCTCAGCTTCGGCTCCGTCCAGGTAGAAGGTCGCGCGAACCGGAGGAATCAGCTGTCCCGCCGCCTGTGGCGCAACCACGAACACGCGCAGCAGCGCCTCCTCGTCCGCGACGAGTGGAACGGGGAACTCTCTCGACTGCACCTGCTGCACCAGATAGGCGGCGGACACGGTGTCCGGTCGCGTGCAGGGAGCGACCCGTTGTATCTGCACGCCCCTCAGCCATTTCCAGAAATGCTCTTCATCGGGCCCGCACAGTTCGGTGCCTCCCGTCAGAAGCGTCTCCAGCCCCTCGATCTCGGTCAGGCCGAGGGGCAGAGTTCCGGACATGCCGGTCCCCGTCAGATTGAGACCGGTGAGGGTGGACAGGCGGCCGATTCCTTCGGGCAACGAGCCGGTTATCCGGGCGTTGCCGCGGAGACTCAGGTTGGCGAGGTGGGGCATCTCGACGATCCCGGGAGGAATCGTTCCAGTGAGTAGCCCCAATCCCAGATCGAGGTTGCGAAGCTCGGGATGACCAGCCAGTTCCGGGGGCAGGGTACCCGACACGCCGCTCCCGTAGAGATCCAGCGTCCGCAAGCGGCGCAGGCTGAGGTAGTCCCTCAGCGTCGTGGCTTCCACGTTATTGTACGGGAGGTGGAGCTCTTCGAGCGACTCAATCCCGTACAACTCGGCGGGCAACGGTGCTACCAGATAGTTGAACCCGAGATTGAGCACTCTGAGCATCTCAAGGTTGCCGATTTCGGGCGGTAGGGACCCCTCCAGGTTGTTCGCCGACAGATCCAGCCCTGTCACCCGCCCCTGCTCATCGACTTCGACGCCGTACCATTCGCCGAGGGGCGCGTCGGTCATCCAATTCCATCGCACCCACCATTCGGATCCTCCAGTGGCGTGGTACAGCGACATCAGACCCGCGCGGTCCGGATCGAGTACCACCGTGATCGCCGACGTCGCAGAAACCGAATCCGCCCTAGCGGTGATCGTGGCCTGGCCCTCGGCGACGGCGCTCACGAACCCTGATGGGCTCACCGTCGCTACCGCCACGCTGCTGCTGGACCATGAGACCGGGAATCCGGCAATCACCTGCCCAAACTGATCGTGGACCTCGGCTACCAGCCCGACGGAGTCGCCCGCACTGGTCAGCAACGCCGTCTCCGGGGTTACGGTGATCGACGCCGGCGGGGGGAATTGGGGAAGCGTGGGCTCGTCATCGCACGCCGGCGTCGCGATCGTCGAGAAGGCGGCCGCAATGGCGATCGCCGGGACCAGCTTCGGGGGTGCTAGGGGTGATCTCCGACTGGCTCCATCGGTCGGTCGCATGGCGGACTCTCCTTTGCGGCTGCCTTCAACGCCTGGCCCTGCCGCGAAGAACAACGCGGACGAGGGCAACACCTACATGTTATAGTCTGGCCGGAAGAAAAGGTTACAACGCTTTACGATTCGGATTCGGTCGCAGGTCGTTGTTTCCAGTGGGTATCTTGTAGTGTCCCATAGTGTTGCGGCGATAATCGAGGCTGGAATTCCATAGCGCCGCATCTCCACAAGGCCCTTCCACTCGGGTCCGTACGTCCTCCGTCAGTGAATTCCCCCCGCGCCGGGACCGGGGGACATCACCCGTCATCCCCACCAATCCGGCTCGTTCCCCGCACGCCACTTGACGTTGCACCCGATGCTCGGTATCTGGTCCGGCGACGGTTCGCCGCCCGCCAGCACAGCCTTCATCGCCGCCATGAGATCCCGTCCCGTCACGATCTCCTTCGATCCCGGCCGGGTCGAATCGAACTGCCCGCGGTACGCCAGGCGCCGGTCCGCATCGAACAGGAAGAAGTCGGGCGTGCACGCCGCGCGATATGCCTTCGCCACCTCCTGCGTCTCGTCGAAGAGGTACGGGAAGGTGTAACCGCGCCGTTCCACCTCGGCCTTCATTTCCTCGGGGCTGTCGGCCGGGTGGGTGGTCACGTCGTTCGAGTTGATGCCCACCACGGCCGCGCCGTCCATCTGGGAATCGCCGGCCACCGCCGCGAAGTGGTCGGCGATGTGCTTCACGTACGGACAGTGGTTGCACAGAAAGGCGACGAGGAGCGCGGGGGCGTCGTCGAAGTCGGAGAGCGACACGGTCCGGCCGGTGTAGGGCTCAGGGAGCGAGAAGTCGGGTGCGGGGGTGCCCAGCGCGAGCATGGTCGACGGGACAAGGGCCATGGGCGGCAGTCTCCTCGGGTGAGCGGTAGCGGGACGCTGGCCGGCGGCGTGCTACAGCCGTTCCAGCAGGAACTCCGGCGTGAAGCGGTTCAGCCACGCGGCCAGCAGCACGAACGAGCCGGTTACCAGCAGCAGTCCGAGAGCGATCAGGAGCGCGCCGGCGAACTTCTGTATGGCCGGGAGGAAACGGCGGAAACGCGTGAACCCGCGCAGGAAGCGATCCAGCGCGATAGCCGCCAGCATGAACGGCACCGCGAGCCCCATCGAGTAGACGAAGAGGAGCAGCATTCCGGTTCCTAGGTGCTCCTGCGACGCCGCCATCGTCATGATCGCGCCCAGGATCGGGCCGATGCACGGGGTCCAGCCAGCGCCGAAGGCGATACCCACCATGAGCGTTCCGACGTACCCAGCGGGCTTGTCGGCGAGGTGGACACGCTTCTCGCTCAGCAGCGGCATCAGCTGGAAGACCCCCATGAGGTGCAGCCCGAAGAGGATGATGATCACGCCGCCGATGCGCGCGATCCAGTCGCTGTTGTAGAGGAGGAAACTGCCGATGAAGCTCGCACCCGCGCCCAGCAGCACGAAGATCACGGTAAAGCCGGTCACGAAGAGCGCCGAGTGGATCAGCACCCGGCGGCGCTCGATCCCCTCCTGCATGTCCTCGAGCGACATCCCGGTCACGAAGGAAAGGTAGCTGGGGACCAGAGGCAGGACGCAGGGGGACAGGAAGGACAGCACCCCCGCCCAGAAGGCGATGGGGAAGCCGACGGATTCGGTCATGATCGGGCGCCTAGGCTGGGCGTTGCGGCGTCAGTGAGCAAACCACACTCGCCGTTGGCGCGCCCGATCGCAACCGGGCGGGCCATCGCTCAGCGTATGGCCCCCACCCGCTCCACCACCAGCGTCCGCTCAAACTCGCGGTCGCCGACCTTGACGGTCACGGTGTAGCTCCCGGGCTCCACCAGTTCACCCTGGCCGCCCCCACCCCTCCGCCCCCCGAACAGCCCCCTCATCCCCACCCCCGGGCGGATCAGCTCGGCCAGCTCCTGCATCCGACCGAAGTTGGCCCCACCCCCCCGGCCTCCCCCACGACGACCACCCCCGCGCATGTTCTCCCCCGGCCGCTCCCGGAACGCCTCGGGATCCCGGCCCTGGCCACCACCCCCGCCAAACCCGCCCCCGAATCCCCCGAACACCGCCTGCGGACTGCTCTCACCCGTGAACACACCGAGCATCCGCCGGAGCGGCTCCTCTTCCCAACCGGCCTCGATCAGCGAATCGGCCACCACCCGCGCGCGCTCCGTGATCCGGATGCTGTCGCGCCGCTGCGACGGCGACAGCGGCTCTGCCGCCGGGGCCGGCCCGCGCATGTTCCACGTCACCGTGTGGAGCCCTGCTCCGGCAGGTCCGTTCAGCGTCTGGACCACTTCGCCGTCCGGATCGGTGACTGTGATCTCGACCCGCGCCGCGCGCCGGCCCCGCGGTCCGCCCGGACCAGCCCTACGCCCGCCCGCCCCCCCCTCCCCCACCTCGTCCTGCTCTTCGGCCTCGCCCTCCGTCTCCTCCTCCGCCGCGGCCGCGATCGCCTCCGCCACCTCGCCGCCGATGTAGTAGCTGATCCGCCCGTTGGCCCCCGGCGTCGGCCGAGAGAACCACGCCTGCCCGTACGACTCCCCGCCCCGCGCCTCCTCCCCGAACTGGAACGCCGGCGCCGGCTCGAACGCACCCGCCCCGTCGGCCAGCACCTGCGCGGTCAGGTCCTGGAGCGGCGCGATGTCCACGATCCAGATGGAGCGGCCGTGCGTCCCCGCGATCAATTCACGGTCCCGCGGGTGAATCCTCAGGTCGTGCACCGGCACCGCCGGAAGGCTTTCCATGAAGCGCCGCCAGGTCGCGCCCCGGTCCAGCGACGCGTACACCCCCACGTCGGTCCCCACGAAGAGCAGGTTCTCGTTGCGCGGGTCCTCGCGCACGACGTGCACGAAGTCGGGGGCCCCGGTGGGCAGCCCCGCAGCGATCGAGCGGAAGGACGCGGCGCCGTCGTCCGACACGTAGACGTACGGCGTGAAGTCGTTGGTGCGGTGGCCGTCGAAGGAGACGTAGACGCGCCCCGCATCGTGGCTCGACGGCTCCACCCGGCTGACGTACGTACCCCCTGGGACCCCTTCGAAGCGGTCGGTGAGCTCGGTCCACTCGCGGCCGTCGTCCGGTGACATCCAGACGCGCCCGTCGTCTGTCCCGGCGTAGAGCAGGCCCTGCACCAGCGGAGACTCCGCCAGCACGGTGATGGTGGCGTGCGTCTCGGCGCCGGTCACGTCCCGCGTGATGCCGCCGGTGGTGCGGGTGCTCACGTCGATCTTGTCGGGGTCGGCGTAGGAGAGGTCCGGCGAGATAACCTTAAGTTTATCTCCGAATTCCGTGCTCTTGACGACACGGTTGCCAGCAGCGTAGAAGTTGGTTCGGTTGTGAGTGGACTGGAAGAAAGGGGTATTCCAGTTCCAGCGCATGATATGGCTGGCCGAATCGGCGGTGGCCTGTTCGCGCCAGGCCGCGATCCGCGGATCGTCTTCGGCCGCGCCCGCTTCCAGCGCCAGCGCGATGCTGTCTTGCAACGGGCGCCAACCGTCTTCCCAGCGCGGCTTTCGGAGCGAAGTGCTCTCACGCGTGGCCAGGTTGAGCCTCCGCATGTTGCCGCCCTGCGACTCGGCCCACACGAGGTTCGGATCCTCCGGATCCTGCGCGGTGACGAAGCCGTCGCCGCCGCTGATCGTGGCCCAGTGGTACTTGGAAATGTCGCCCCTTGACAAGCGACTCGGGCCACACCATGTACCGTTATCCTGCAACCCGCCGCAGACCCGGTACGGCTTCTCCATGCTGAACGAAATGTCGTAGAACTGCCCCAGCGCCATCGTGTTCAGGTAGCGCCAGTTGCCGCCCTTGTCGTATGTGATCGCGACGCCTCCGTCGTTGCCGACCACGATCCGCTCCGGGTCCACCGGGTCGATCCACATGGCGTGGTGGTCGACGTGGATGTTGACGGTTGTGCTCCCCGCGGTGCGCCCGCCGTCGTTCGAGAAGAGGACCGGCGTGGACGAGAAGTAGACGCGGTCGGGGTCCTGCGGGTCGACCCTCACCTGGGAGTAGTAGAAGGGGCGGGTGTTGGCGTCGTTGACCTTCTCCCAGGTGTCGCCGCCGTCCTCGGAGCGATAGAGGCCGTTGCCGCCGGTGGCGCGTTGCCTCTCATTGGCCTCGGATTCCTCGCCGGCCTCGGCCATCTCACCGCTTCCGGCTTCTCCGGCGGCCCCCGCTTCCTCACCGGCACCAGCTTGCCGAACCCGCCGCGCTTCCTCCTCCGCCTCCGCTTGCTCCTCTTCCGCCTCGACCATCGCGTACATCACATCCGGCTCGCTCTCGCTGATCGCGATGCCGATGCGGCCCTTCATCGCGGTCGGGAAGCCGTTACCGGTGACTTCCGTCCAGGTGTTCCCGCCGTCGCTCGACTTCCAGAGCGCGCTGCCAGGGCCGCCGCTGTCAAGGAACCACGGGCCGCGCACCCGCTCCCAGCTGGCCGCGAAGAGCGTGTTCGGATCGTCGGGCCGGAAGGCCACGTCCACGAAGCCCGCCTTGTCGCTGATGAACTTGACGAGCTCCCAGGTGTCGCCGCCGTCGGTGGTGCGGTAGAGCCCGCGCTCCGGGTTCGAACCCCAGATGTGACCCAGCGCCGCCACGAAGACGATGTCCGGATCCAGCGGGTGGACCACGACGCGCCCGATGACCTGGGTCTCCGTCAGCCCCTTGAACTCCCAGCTGTCGCCGCCGTCGGTGGACTTGAAGATCCCGCCGCCCGGCGAGATCGAGTTGCGCGAATCCTCCTCGCCGGTCCCGGCCCAGATCTGGCTGGGGTCGCTGGGCGCGATCGCGATGTCGCCCATGGACGCCACCCGCGGGTCGTTGAAGATCGAGCGGAAGGTGATCCCGTTGTTGGTGGTCTTCCAGATCCCTCCGGCGGCGGCCGCCACGTAGAAGGTCTTCGACGGGCTCGGCAGGCCTTCGACGTCGGTGACGCGGCCGCCCATGTTGACCGGGCCGATGGAGCGCCAGCGGAAGGTCTCCCAGATCGCGTCGGGGATCTGTTCGGTGAGCTGGGCGGTCGCGGTGAACGGGCCCGCCACGGCGGCCGCGGTCAGCGCCGCGACGGAGAGTTGGAAGGCGCGGGCGCGCGGGGAACGGGACGCAACGCGGATCATGGTGTCCTCCGGAGGTGATGAAAACGCCGGTCCTCCCGTGGACACCCGAGGGAAAGCCCGCGTTGCCGGGCGTTCGGCGCTCAGCGGCTCGCGCCGGCGCCGCTCCAGTACCCGATCATCTTGTAGACCAGCCTGGCCACCGTGAAGTCCGGTGCGGACAGACCCGGTATCGGAGCGTGTTCGACCACGTCGGCTCCCACGACCCTCCGCTCGGCGAAAACCCGCCGGAGCAGCGCCATAGCCGTGTGCCAGTCTCCGCCACCCGGCTCGGGGGTGCCCGTCGACGGCATCAGCGCGGGGTCGAAGAAGTCGACGTCGAAGGTGATGTAGACGGGATCGCCCAAGGCTTCGAGAGCGCGGTCGATCCAGTCCCCGCCCCTCGCGACCTCCTCGCCGGTGATGACGGTGACGTTGTCGCGCCGTTCGGCGATCGCCCACTCTTCCCCGCTGATCCCCCTTGCTCCGACGGTCACCAGGTCGATCCGGTCGATCACGCGGCCCATGGCGCTGGCGTGCGAAAACGGGCTGCCGTCGAGGCTCGGGCGCAGGTCGAGGTGGGCGTCGAGCTGCAGGACGCTCAGCCGTTCGGGGAGCCGGCGGGCGTGGGCGAGGATGGCGGGGGCCGAAACCGAGTGCTCGCCGCCGAGCATGATGACCCGCCGCCCGGCAGCCGCGTCGAGGACCTTGGTGAAGGCGTCCTCGAGCTCGGCCATGGCGCGGGCCGCGTCGCCGCGCGCGAGCTCCAGCGCGGGGAAGGTGTACACGCCCTCGCGCGACGGGTCGCGGTCCAGCTCGTGGTCGAAGAGCTCGATGTAGCGCGAGGCATCGATCACGGCGCGGGGTCCCAGGCGCGTGCCCGCGCCCCAGCTGGTGGTCGCCTCATAGGGGACCGGCAGAATCCAGGTGGCCGCGCCCTCGGGGGTGGCCGGGGCGCCGTCCAGTCCCAGGAAGACGCGCGGGAGCTCCCAGGGCAGCTGTGCGAGTCCTGCGGGGAGCGCGTGGATGGTGCGCTCGCCGCTGCGGGCGGGGGCGGTGGGGTCGGGGCGGTTGGGCACGGGGTGGCGGCGGGTCAGGCGGCCGAGCGGCTGGGCACGCGCATGGCTCAGCCCGGCGGCGGCGGACCGACCACCGGCTCGCGGAAGAATTCGCCGGGGTACTCGCCGACCAGCGACTCGAAGGCCTCGGCCGCGCCGCCCAGTTCCACCAGGCGGGGACTCCCCAGCGGTTCCGGCCCGCGCCGCACGACCCCCTCCATGACCCGGGGAAGCCGGTCCGCCGGCGCCACGCCCTCGTCGAGCAGCCGGGTTTCCAGGTAGAGGCCCTTGCCCGTGCGCTGCGCCGTGTAGCGGGCCGTCACCAGTCTGTGCGCGCCCCGGCCGTCAAAGCACGCGACCGTGACGAGACCCCACTCGCGCCGCCCCCGGATCAGGGGCGGGAAGATCCAAAGCCGGTCGATCGCGGTCGGATCGAGGCGCCTTCCGACCTCCCGCAGGGTTCGGGGGAGCGCCTCCGGGACTCCCGGATCGTCGTCGGCTTCCAGGGCGGAATGGGTCGCTGGCGTTCTCTGCATGGTCAGATGCCGTCTCGGGCGAATCCGGGCGGGGCCGGCCGCCTCTCGGACGACATCCCCGCCGCTTTACGGAATCGGCAACGCCTAATGTATCACCCATCGGCCGGACGCTGTCCCCCCTCCCCCCACCCCCCTCACCCCCCACCCAACCCCTCCACCACCCGCCTGACCACGCGCACGACCGCGTCGTCCAGCGGCCCCTTCACCACCGCCGCCGCCGCCCTCACGTGCCCCCCGCCCCCCAGCTCCACCGCGATGACGTTCACGTCGACCGGCGGCAGCGACCTCAGCGACACCTTGATCCGCCCGTCGGCCGTCGTGCGGAAGAGCACCGCCACCTCCACCCCGGCGACGTCCCGCGGAACATCGACGAAACCCTCCAGGTCCTCCACCGTCGCCCCCAGGCGGTCGTACGCCTCCTTCGGCACGATCATCCACGCCAGGCGGCCGCTCTCGTGCACGGCCAGGGTGGCGAGCGACTCGCGCAGCAGCTCGAACCGGCGGTGGCGGAAGCTGCCGTAGGCGGCCCGGTAAAGCTCGTCCGGCGAGGCCCCCAGCTCGACCAGCCTCGCCGCCACGCGGAGGCACGCCGGGTTCGTGTTCGTGAAGCGGAAGCCGCCCGTGTCGGTGAGCACCGCGATGTACAGGGCCCGTGCAATGACTTCGCTCCAAGGCCCCCCCGCCCGCTCGATCAGCTCGAAGACGAGCGCACCTGTCGCGCATGCGGTCGTATCACGGAACGTCACCCCTTCGATCGCGCGCTTCCCGGGCGGATGATGATCGATCACGACCTTGGGAAGATCCCGGATCAGACCCTTCACGCGGCCTATTCGCGGGACCTCCGCCGTATCCACGACCACGGCCAGATCGGCCTCCCGGCAGCGGCGCGACGCGTCTTCACTCGGCGTCGGGATCGCCCAGGCCGGATCGGGGAGCAGGAAGGCGCAGCTCTCGGGAAAGGGGGTGGGATTGATGATCCACGCCTCGACCCCGCGCGCCCTCAGAAACGCCGCGAGCGCCACCCCCGACCCCGCCCCGTCCCCGTCCGCGTTGGCGTGCGTGGTGATGACCACCGATTTGGCCGCGGCAAGCAATTCCAGGACGCGGTCCAGCCGGCTCCCGCGATCCATCCCACCCGCATCTCCCCCGCCCTCAGTCACACCCACGTGCCCCACGCCCTCACGACCCCCATACCCTCAACGTCCGCCTCCTCCCGCACCCGGTCACGAAGTCCCCCACGGCCTCAGCGAACGCAACACCTCCCCCGCCCGCCCCGCCAGCTCCTCGCGCGTCCCCCCGTTCTCCACCACGACATCCGCCCGCCCGCGCTTCTCTTCCGCTGCCATCTGCGCCTCCATGATCGCCATCGCCTCGTCCTCCCCGATCCCCCGCGTCTCCACGATCCGCCGCCGTCTCACCTCGACCGGCGCGTCCACGACCACCACCACGTCCACCTCCTCCTCGATCCCCGTCTCGAAGAGGAGCGGAATCTCCCACACGACCATCCCGGCGCCGTCCTCGCGCTGCCGCCGCGTCCACTCGTCCCTGAGCCGCCTCACCTCGGGATGCACGATCGCCTCGAGGTGACGAAGCGCGTCCTCGTCGCGGAAGACGATCCGCCGCACGGCGCCCCGGTCCAGCGCGCCGTCGGCCCGGATCACTCCCGGCCCGAACAACTCCTCGATCCGGGCCAGGGCCGGTGTCCCCGGTTCCACCGCCGTGCGCGCCAGCCGGTCCGCCGACACCACCGGCACCCCCGCCTCCCGCCACAGCTCTGCGACGGCCGACTTCCCCGCCGCGACGTTCCCGGTCAGGCCCACGATCAGCATCTCACCCGCCCGCCCCGAAAACCAGCGACACACCCAGCGCGATCATCGTGTTGAAGATCACGTTGCCGAAGAGAACCGCCGTCATCACCGCGGCCATCGAGTACCGCATGTACGCCATCGGGATGACCAGGAGTTCATTGGAAAACGGCACGAAGGCCGCGTAGAGGAAGAGAAGCCCCACGGGAAGGAAGCGGTGGCGGTCGTGCAACGCCTCGGCGCGGGCACGAAAGCGCGCCATGCGGTAGGACGAAATGTTGCGAGTCGTATTGCCGATGAGGTATCCCAGCAGGTCGCCCATCGTCATGCCCAGCGAGATCGTGGCCAGAATGGGCACCGGCTCCAACCCCGCCTCGATGAAAAAGAGATAGAAGGAGGCTACCGGGACCGGCCACACCACGCTGAAGCCGCTGACCAGCGAAACCAGGAGCAGCCCGGGATACCCCGCGGCCGCCGCCGCGTCCGTTGCCCCCTCCATGTCCCCCACCCGCAGGTTCACCCACACCATGACAGCGACGAGCCCCAGGATCGCCAGCAGCTTGAACGCCAGCGGCACACGCCCACGCGGCCGCATCCGCCGGCGCATCTCCGCCGACCAGGTCACGAAGCGCGCGATCTCGTCGGCGGGCGGCACGGCGTCCGGTTCGCCGTAGGCCGTCTCCAGCCGCCACCGCATGTACGCCTTCGACGGCAGCGGCAGGAACGGGGGCTTGCGGTACCAGTCCCTGGAGCGGAAGGCCCACGCGGCGGAGAGCAGCGCGGGCCAGAGCCGGGGGCGGCGGAGCGCCAGGAGCAGGAATGGGCGATACATGCCGGCTCAGCGGAACTCCGTGTCCGCGAAGCACTTGGCGTAGAGGACCTCGACCCGCTCCACTTCGGGCGCCGTCAGCAGCCGGAATTCGCCGCGGCGGGCCCGACCGGAAAGTCTGCCCCGATTCCGGGCGAGGAACCGGGTCAGGATATCGATCGTCCCTTCGGGCATGTCCGCGATCTCCTCCTGTATTCGGGCCGAGAAGTCGTCATACCTCTCAAGGTAATCGACTTCGCGGGGGAGGTCCTCGCGGACGGTGCGCTCGAGACACCGGTAGAGGAATTCGGCGTGGGGCGTGGCGTCGAAGTAGCGATAGTAGTCGGCGGTCTCGTTCAGCACCTCCGCATTGCCGCGCTTCGTAGGGCGCCAGTCGACCAGGGGCAACACGCGCGCGGAATGGCCGGAGAGAACGCCACGGTACTCCGCGACCTGCTCCAGCATCGGAACGCTGACCGGGAAGACCAGGCCCGGCGGACTGAACCCCGCCCGCGCGAGCACATGGTGGACCAGCCAGCGACGAATGCGCCCGTTTCCGTCCTCGAACGGATGGATGTACACGAATCCGAATGAAAGCGCGGCCGCCGTCACGACCGGATCCACGCCGGACCCTTCGGCACGCTCACCGTACTCCACGACGCCCCGAATCAGTTCGGCAAGGTCGCCGGGACGCGCGCTGAAATGTTCCGGAATGGGCGCCCCTGTCGCCCGGTCCCGTCTCCCGACCCAGCCACCTTCGGTTCGCAGGCCGAGCCGGGTGAACCTTCTGTCGCCAATCAGCGCTTCCTGCAGTACCAGGAGTCTGTCGGTGGTGAGAACACCCCGCCCGGCCTCACCGATCGCCCAGCCCCAGCGCAACGCCCGTTTGTGCGGGGGCCGCTCTCCCTCGAGTCCGAACGACGCCCTGCTGTCGGCGAACAGGAGAAAGGCAGCGGCACGGCGGTCACCTTGCCCGCGTCCGGAACGTCGACGCGGATGTCCGTCAGCACAATCAGAGCTGGTCAACCTGAAGACCCGGCATCTACACACATCTAGGCCATGCTCCCTCCGCCCGTCGGCCCGCGGGCCCCGGGGTCCTGCCTTCCGCCCCCTTCAGCGGGAGGAGCGCGGAAGTCCGATGACCGGTGGCCTACATCCGATCTGTGCGCGGACGACGGCAATGCTGTATCCTTCCGTTCGTTTCCCGCAACTCCGCCAGCACCCACCCCCCTCCCCCATGCCCAACCGCCTCGCCTCCGAGACCAGTCCCTACCTGCTGCAGCACGCGCACAACCCGGTCGACTGGCACCCCTGGTGCGACGAGGCCCTCGCCCTGGCTCGCGAGCAGGACCGCCCCATCCTCCTCTCGATCGGCTACTCGGCGTGCCACTGGTGCCACGTCATGGAGCGGGAGTCCTTCGAGGACGACGAGACCGCGGCGCTGATGAACCGGTCCTTTGTCAACATCAAGGTGGACCGCGAGGAGCGGCCCGACGTGGACTCGATCTACATGCGCGCCGTGCAGGCGATGACCGGGCACGGGGGATGGCCGCTGACCGCCTTCCTCACGCCCGCGGGCGTCCCCTACTACGGCGGCACCTATTTCCCCCCCGAACCCCGCCACGGCATGCCCTCCTTCCGGCAGGTGCTCGCCGCAGCCGCCAACGCCTACCACTCGCGGCGGGACGAGGTGGCGCAGGCCGGCGCCCAGCTGACAGCCGTTCTGAACCGCAACGCCACCGAACCGCAGCCCGCCTCCGGTCCCTTCGATCTGAGCGACGGCAGGCTCTTCGCCCACGCCGTCTCCGCCGCCGGACGCACCTTCGACCCAACGAACGGCGGCTTCGGCGGCGCGCCCAAGTTCCCGCAGCCGGACTTCCTCGACTTCCTGCTGCGGACGGGCGGGCCGGAGTCGCACGGGGTCTCCATGGCGTCGCACACGCTGTCGCGCATGGCGGCGGGCGGCATCCGCGACCACGCCGGAGGCGGCTTCCACCGCTACTCCGTCGACGCGCGCTGGCTGGTCCCCCACTTCGAGAAGATGCTCTACGACAACGCGCTGATCGCGCGGGCGCTGACGCGGGCGCACCTGCTCGGGGCGCGCCATCTGGGGCCGGTCGCGGAGGAGACGCTGGACTACGTGCTCGAGGACCTGACTTCACCCGAGGGGGTGTTCTACTCGGCGCGCGACGCCGATTCGGAGGGGGAGGAGGGGCTCTTCTACCTGTGGACGCCCGCGGAGGTGGCCGCCGTGCTCGGCCGCGACGAGGCGCGCCTGGTGTCGCGGGTCTACGACGTGAGCGAGGCGGGGAACTTCGAGGGGCGAAACATCCTCCACCTGCCCCACGATCTGGACGCGGTCGCCCGCCAGGAGGGGATCGGCCGGGAGGAGCTGGACCGGCGGCTGCGTGACTCGCTGGCCGCGCTGAAGGACCACCGCGCCGCGCGTCCCGAGCCGCTCCGCGACGATAAGGTGCTCACTTCGTGGAACGGCTTCACCATCCGCGCGCTGGCGGAAGCCGGACCCGCGCTCGGGCGTCCCGACTACACGGCGGCGGGTGCGCGCGCGGCCTCGTTCCTGCTCGAGACCGTGCGGCGCGGCGACCGCCTGCTGCGCGTCTTCGCGGCCGGCCGCGCCCACATCGACGGCTTCCTGGAGGACTACGGCGCACTCGGCAACGCCTGCATGTCGCTCTACGAGGCGACGCTGGACGCGCGCTGGCTCACCGAGGCGACGCGGATCGCGGACGCCACCGTCGCCCACTTCTGGTCCCCCGCCGAACAGGTCTTCCATGACGCCCCCGCGGACGGGGAGGCGCTGGTGGTCCGTCCCCGCGACATCATGGACAACGCCACACCGTCCGGGAACTCGCTTGTGGTCGAGCTGCTCGTCCGTCTGGCGGCGATCACCGGGTCGGCCGCGCACGGCGGGATCGCCGAGGCCGTCTTCGCGCGGGAACGCGGCACGATGGAGCGCTATCCCTCCGCGGTGGGCCGGCTTCTCACCGCTACGGTCCAGCACGCGACCCCCCGCCTGGAGATCACGCTGGTGGGATCCCCCCCGGCGCTCTCGGGTATGCTGGACGTGGCTCACCGACACCCCCACCCGAACCGGGTCATCGCCGGCGGCCAACCGGAAGACGCCGCGGTCGCCGCGCTGCCAACGATGGAGGGCAGGCTGGACCGCGCCGGACAGGCCTTCGTCTGCATCGGGACGACCTGCCAGGAGCCGGTGTCCGATCCGGCGGCTCTGGACGCGGCGCTCGCGCGGGCCCAATCTGTCAGTCCTGCGGGCTGACCGGAAACTCCACCTGGCAGTCCGTGGATAGACCCACGCGAGCACCGAGAGCGGTGAGGCGCCGGGCTGGCATGACGGAAGTATCGCAAATCAA
>JAPPGM010000110.1:0-924 GCA_028874995.1 Gemmatimonadota bacterium
CGTGGGCCTCGCCGTTTCGGGCTTGGGCGCCCTCGCCGTCATGATGGCACTCGATGTGGCGATCAACACCATCAGCCTCTTCTCCTTTGTCCTCGCCATAGGGATCATCGTTGACGACGCCATTGTGGTAGCCGAGTGCATTCAAAACGAACGCAATCGGGGAACCCCCGGGGTCGCGGCCGCGATACGCGGCGTGCGGCGGATCAAGGTGCCGTTGACGTTCGCGGTCCTGACTTCGGCGGTGGCCTTCGTCCCGTTGCTGTTCATCCCGGGCGGCGTCGGTGACGTATGGCGGGCCCTGCCGATCATCATCATCGCGATGCTGCTGGTTTCGCTGGTGGAATCGCTGTTCGTTCTGCCCAACCACCTGTCCCACCTGCCGGGTCCGCAGTGGGTGCCGGGCAATGCCTTCGACCGATTCTTCTCCGGACTCCAGGGTCGTGTCGACGCCCGGTTGCAGCGGTTCGTGCAGGGGCCACTGGAGCGGGCCCTGCGGTTTGCCACGGCCCGGCCCGGGGTGACGATGTCGGGGGCCGTCGCAATGCTCGTGCTGAGCATTTCTCTGGTGCCTGCGGGAATCGTTCCCACCACGCTGGCCGACGACGTGGAGGGCGATATCGCGTCGGTCGTGTTGGAGATGCCCGACGGGACCACCGCTCCCAGAACGCACGAGGTGGCGCGGGAGCTGGAGGCCGCTGGCCGTCGGGTCATCGAACGACTCTCTCGTGGCCGGCCCGCGGACGCGCCACCGCTGCTGACCGGTGTCACGGTGACCGTCGGACTGGGATCGAGAATCGCGGGCGGACTCAACCCGCTGCCCACCCTCAATCCGCAGGCCAATATCGCCACCATCGAATTCAAACTCCTCGCTGCGCAGCAGAGACGGATCTCCACCGGAGAAGTCGTGCAGGCGTGGCGGGAGGA
>JAPPGM010000110.1:965-4000 GCA_028874995.1 Gemmatimonadota bacterium
GCCGCCGTACGTGCGCGGCATCACCTTCAGCGGCGAGATCTTCACCCTGGGGAACCCGGTCGAGGCCGTACTGTCCCATCCGGATCCGGAGCGCCTCGCCCGGATCGCCGACTCCGTGGTCGACGGACTCCGCCGCGTGGGTGGCGTCTACGACATACGGTCGGACCACGTCGCGGGCATCCCGGAAGTTCAGCTGGAGCTGCGGCCCGAAGCCAGGACCCTCGGTCTCACCGTGCAGGAGTTGGCCGGACAGGCGAGAGCCGCGTTCTTCGGCGCGGAAGCCGTCCGCGTGCAGCGCGGCCGGGAAGAGGTGCGAGCCTATGTTCGGCTGCCCACGGAAGAGCGGAACTCGATCACCGATGTCGAAGGCTACCTGCTCCGTACGCCGGGCGGGGACAAGGTGCCGATCATCAGTGTGGCCTCGCTGGGCATGGGCGTGTCTCCGTCGGCGTTGCGGCGCAGGGACGGCCAGCGCGTCGTCACCGTCACCGCCGACGTGGACCCCTCGGTGATCTCGGGCGATGAAGCCAACGAGATCCTGTCCGGTTCGATCCTCGCGGACCTGACCGCGGCGCACCCGGAGCTGACATACACGTTCGGGGGCGAACAGCAGCAACAGCTGGAGTCCATCGACGCCCTGTACCGTGGGTTCGTGGTCGCCCTGATCATGATCTTTGCGCTCCTCGCCATCCCCCTCCGTTCATACACCAAGCCGTTCATCATCATGGCCGTGATCCCCTTCGGGTTCATCGGCGTGATCCTGGGCCACCTGATCCTGGGAGTAGCCCTGAGCGCCGTATCCTTCATGGGGATCTTCGGTCTCAGCGGGGTGGTGGTGAACGATTCCCTGGTCATGATCGATTTCATCGACAAGAAACTCAGGGAAGGCGTCCCGCCGAGAACCGCGATCGTCGAGGGTGCCAAGGGGCGCTTTCGTCCGATCATGCTCACTTCCGTGACCACGTTCCTGGGCTTCGCACCGCTGATCCTGGAGCGCGCCATTCAGGCCCAGTTCCTGAGACCGTTCGCCGCCTCGCTCGGTTTTGGGATTATCTTCACGACGGCTATACTCATGATGGTTGTTCCGGCACTATGCGCGCTACATCTGCATTTGACGCCGTCGCGGCGTTCTTCGACTGCGAGCGCGGGGTAATGCGCGTCGGCTGCGGCAAGGAGAGAACCGATGAATGACACGGCGGAGAGCTTGAACGCCGAATACCTGAGCCTCACCGACGAACTCATCCTGATGCTCATTGACGAGAAGGGAGGGTACTTCCATCAGGTTCCCGGCTGGCGGCTGAACTGCGCCGTCGTCGGCGGGGTGCTGGCGGAACTCTCCTTCCGGTCGCGGCTCGACTCGGATCTGACATCCCTGTTCGTGGTGGACCGGGCCGAAACGGAAGATCCCGTTCTCGACCCCATCCTGAAGGAGATCGCGGACGAACCGGGCCAACACAATGCCCGATACTGGGTCGAACGGCTCGCCCCCCGAGCGGAGTCGATCGTCGACCTGATTCTGGAGCGTCTGGTTGAACGGGACATCCTCCAACACCACGAAGGCGAATTCTGGACGCTGGCTCCCTCTGTCATGCATGGGCAACGGTACGGGATGTCCGAGGAAGGCATGACCGACCAGTTCATCAAGGCGCGCATCGGCAATGTCATCTTCACCGACGTGGTTCCCGAACCGCGAGACGTCGTCATCGTTTGCCTCGTCAACACCTGCGATGTCTTTCGCCTGATCTTCGAACTTGATGAAGCGGCGGAGGAGCGCATAAAGTTCATTTGCCAGTTGGACCTGATCGGCCGGTCCATCGCCGATGCGGTCTCCGAGAGCCTCGTCGGCCCGATCCGCAGACATGCTGCTTTCGCCAAGAAAATCCCGACGGTTTCGCTGTCCAGGCTCCTGCGCAACCCTCATGTCCGGGACGGCAACCTGAACGCGCTCTTCGGGACCCTCGCGGAGGAGTACGGCCCGGTGTTCCAGATCCGTCCTCCCTTCTCGGGGCGCATGATCTTCCTGGCCGGACTCGAGACGAATGAATGGGTGCACAAGCGCGGGCGCAGGTACCTCAGAACCAGGGACTACTTCGCCGACTTTGAGAAGGTCTACGGCGCGGCCGGTGTTCTCCCCGCCCTGGACGGGGCCGACCACTTCCGGCTTCGCAAGTTTCTGTCGCCGTCCTATTCCCGCGCGAGGCTGGGAGGGCAGCTGGACCAGCTCTACGACAAGGGGCGTGCGTACATGTCGACCCTGACGGTCGGGGACTCCTACCGCGCCACGTCCATGAGCCGGGCGATGGTGAACGCCCAGTTGTCGCCGCTGTTCATCGGCGTCGACACGCAGGATCTGATGGACGACCTGATGGTCTACAAGGAACGGGCCCTCAGCGTGCACATCGCCAGGACCCTGCCCAAATTCATGCTGAATACCCCGGGTATGAAACGCCGGGCGGCAGTCCTGGACACGCTGATGGAGCGGGTCCTGAGGCTCAATACTCCCGCCCAACGGGCCGACGGCCCGCGGAACCTGGTGGACGATTACCTCAGCCTCCACGCCAGCGACCCGCAGTTTCTCCCGGAGTCCAACCTCCTCTTCGCTTTCTCCGCGGCCCTGATTGCCAGCGTATACCTCGGCGACACGTTCAGCCTCCTGGTCTACGCCATGGCTTCGCAGCCGGACCTCTACGACAGGATCCGGGCCGAAGCGGATGCCCTGTTCGGCGAGGGTGACCCCGAGAAGGAGGACCTGACCCCCGCCAATCTCGACGTGACGCACCGCTTTCTCATGGAGTGCCTGCGCATGTACCCGATCGTGCCCATGTCTGTTCGGAACGTGATGAATACCTGCACGGTCGGGAACTACGAGCTGCCCGTGGGGGAACGGATCCACATCGCCATGACCGCCACGCATTATATGAGCGATGTCTTTTCCGACCCCTACAAGTTCGACATCGACCGCTTCCTGCCGTCGCGTCGCGAGCATCACAGCATGGGGTTCGCCCCGTACGGGCTGGGTACGCACAGGTGTCTCG
>JAPPGM010000029.1 GCA_028874995.1 Gemmatimonadota bacterium
CTGGTGGACCGATGTGGGCGTTCACCAGAACATGACCTTCCCCGTGCAGCCCGACCCGGTCTCGGGAGCGCACTGCTGGCACCAGGCGGTGCGGGTGACGAAGGCGGGGGTGGAGGACGGCTACGGTGACATCGTGGTCGACACGGCGAAGTCGCGGCGGGCGTTTCGGCGATGGCTGGAGCTGACGCGGCCGGCGGGGCGGCATTCTCCGGATGGCACGCGGCGCCCGTTCTGGCTGCTCAGGCCGGTGAGGCCGGAGCGGGAGGCGTTTCGGTTGCCGGCCGAGGCGGACAATGGTGGCCGGACTGCGGCTGGCCGGGAGGGCTCGTCCGGCGACGGGCCCGAGTCCGGATCCTGACCCGTGGACGGAATCCCCCCGGTATTCGGGCGGCGATGCATTCACCCTGAACCGCTTCGCTCGGCCGAGATGCGATGTAATCCCGACATTACTTTTTGTCATGTACAGTATACTCTTGCCCCTCTTAAGCCCTGCCCTGCGTTGATCCTCGGGGCGATAGCTCCGACATGCCCCTCTCGTCGTGCACTGCCAGCCGGGCGCCTTCCCGCTTTCGAATCTCGGGTGACTCCAGGACTTCACTCCGTGTGCCTGCTCGGCCGATGGAACTCTACCGCGCTCTCGGCACGCTGATCGAGGCCCCCTCGCCGGAGCACGCGCGGGTTGCTGCGGCGCTCGGTCTTCCCGCGGTGCCCACCCCGGCGGAGCATGGGCGAGTGGTGGTGCAGCAGCGGTATCCGTATGCGTCGGTGTACCTGGGCGCGGAGGGAATGCTGGGCGGGGAGGCCCGGGATCGCATCGCGGGCTTTCGGCGCGCACTGGGTCTGGAGGGGGATACGGGTGCGGACCCCGAGCGCGGCGGACACGCTACCGGCACCAGTACCTCCGCCCGGGCCCCCGACCACCTGGCTTCGCTGCTGGGATTGCTGGCCGCCGTCGAACAATGGCAACGGGAAGAAACCGATCCCGCGCGGCAGGCGCTGCTCACGCAGGCGAGGATGACTCTGATATGGGAACATCTGGCGTCCTGGATCGGACCATATCTGGCGACCTTCGAGGATTGCGGTGCCGCGTTCTACCAGGCGTGGGCGTCGCTTTTCAGGGAAGCGCTGGACCGACTTTACGACGCGGTCGAACTCCCCGACTACCTCCCAGCCGCGCTGCGTGCCGCCACCAGCCTCGCGGACCCGCGCCGCGAAGGTGGCCCGGCCTTCATCGCCTCATTGCTCGCCCCCGTGCGCTCCGGCCTGATCCTCCTGCGGGACGATCTCGAACGGCTCGGCGACGATGTGGGGCTGGCCTGCCGGGCGGGTGAGCGGCGGTACGTGCTCAACGCCTTCCTGGCGCAGGATCCGGGCCGCACGCTCGGGTGGCTGGCGGGACACGCTGAGGGGTGGAGCCGCAGAATGGAAGTGAGCGGGCCCGTCCCCATTGCGGCGTGGTGGTCCGAACGGGCGGAGAATGCCGCCATCGTGCTCGAGGAGTTGGCCGGAGAGATTCAACCCGGCTCCGCCGCGAGGCCAGCGGTTGCGGAGGCGGACGAACTCGAGAGCCCCGGTGACCTGCCGACCCGGGCCACGACCCTCCCGTGAGCACACCCGTGAGCACTCCCGTCCCCACCCGCAAGCGCACCGGCAAGGACCCCGTCGTCGGAGCCGAGGCCTGGACCGGGCGCCGCTTCTCGACACGGGATGTGCTGGCCGGACTGAGCGTCGCCCTGCTCATCATCCCGCAGAGCATGGCCTACGCCGAACTGGCCGGCCTGCCGAGCGTGCAGGGCCTCTACGCCTCCGCCCTGCCGCTCGTCGCCGCGGGGATCTTCGCGTCCTGTCCGTACCTGCAGACGGGGCCGGTCGCCCTCACCGCGCTGCTCACCCACGGTGCCCTCGTCACGGTCACCCCTTCGACGCCCGGCAGCCCGGAGTACACGAGCGCGGCCGCCCTCCTGGCGCTCATCGTGGGGTTGACCCGGCTGGCCATCGCCATCGTGCACGCGGGCAAGGTCACGTACCTCATGTCCCAGCCCGTCGTTCGCGGGTTCACCTCCGGGGCCGCCATCCTCATCCTCCTGTCCCAGTTTCCGTCCACTCTCGGCATGGCCGCGGTGGGTGAGAGCGGCCTTGTCGGAAACACGGTCCACGTCCTGGGGAGCCCGGGTTCGTGGAACATCGCCGCCCTGGTCCTCACCGTCCTGACCGTGGCGATCACCCTGCTCGCGCGGCGGATCCATCCCCTCTTTCCCGGTGCGCTGGTCGCCGTGCTGGGAGGGGTGCTCTTCTCGGTGCTCGCCGGCTACCGGGGACCGATCGTGGGGGACATCCCGGGATCGCTTCCGCCGATCAGCCTCGCGCTACCGTGGGGACTGCTCCCGGCGCTGTTCGTCCCGGGCGTGGTCATCGCGCTGGTGGGTTTCGCCGAGACCACTGCCATCGCCCGCAACTTCGCAACCCAGGACCGCGCCCACTGGAGCCCGGACCGCGAGTTCCTGGCGCAAGGCGCGGCCAATCTGGTATCGGGGGCCTGCGGAGGGATGCCGGTCGACGGATCCCTGTCGCGCAGCAGCCTCAATCACCTCTCCGGGGCGGGCACCCGCTGGTCGGGCGCGATCACCGGGCTCGCCGTGCTGGTCTTCCTGCCCTTCGCGGGGGTGCTCTCGTCGCTCCCCAAGGCGGTGCTGGCCGGGATCGTGATCGCCGCCGTGGGCGGCCTGGTCCGGCCCCGCCTGCTCCTCAACGTGTGGACGCTGTCGCGGATCCAGGCGCTGGTGGTGTGGCTTACGCTGGCGCTGTGCCTGTTGCTGGCGCCCCGGATCGAACAGGCCCTCCTGCTCGGGATCCTCATGTCGCTGGCCATTCACGTGTGGCGGGAGCGGCGCGCCGGCTTCGACAGCTGGATGGAGGGCGACGTGCTCCACCTGGAGGTGATGGGCATCCTCTGGTTCGCCTCGGCGCCCCGCCTGGAGGAGGCGCTGATGAGTCGGCTGACGGAAGCGAGCGACGTGTCCGAGGTCGTCATTCACCTCGAGGGGCTGGGGCGAATCGATTTGACGGGTGCGCTCGTGCTGAAACGGGCGGTTGAGGAGATGCGGACGCTGGGGATTCCGTCGTCGCTGAAGGGGGTGCCGCCACAGGCGCGCGAGCTGATCGACAACATCTTCGGGATGCCGCCGAGGACGTATCTGTAGGGGTGGCCTGTCGGCAGTCTCGCTGGTTTGAGCGGCGACGGCAGCTCTCGCCGCCATGGGGATGACGGCCTCGGAGGCCGTGCGGCTGTTCTTCCACCGAATCGCGGTCGATCAGGCCTTCCCGCTCGAACTCAAGGTGCCGAACGCACAGACCCGCAACGCCATGACCGAGTCGGAGGAGATGATGAGACGGGGGACGGCCCGGTTCGCCAGCGCGGACGAGATGTTCGCGGAGCTTGAGGAAGCCGGCGGTCAGTAAGCGGACGTGCCCGCCCGGCGCGTGGATTTCACACGGAGCTTTCTCAAGGACTGGGAGCGGCTCTCGCGTTCGGGCCGATACGACATGCATCGGCCCAAGGCGGTCATGCTCGACCTCATCGCCAACGAGGCCCCGCTCGGTCCCGAACGGAAGGCCCACGCGCCGAGAGGCACTTGGGCGAATCACTCCATCGGGAATTGCCATGTCGGCGGGGATTTCCTTCTGATCTATCAGGTCGATGATTCGCCGAAACCGGGCGGCTCGATCAACTTCGTCCGCGCTGGCACTCACGGGGAGTTGTTCGAATGAGCAGCCACCAAGGGGGCATTCCCTCTCATCTGTAGGCACACCTGAGCAGAATGTATACTATACTTTACATTATGTAATGCGTGCATTACATTGCAAGAGGCTAGCGTCATATGACACATCACACGTCGGACTTAGAGGCGTTTGAGCTTGATGCGTGCGTCGTCCGTGGTGAACTGCCAGGCGGAAGCCGGCATTGCACGGTGGCGGGATCACCCAGCCGACGCGCCG
>JAPPGM010000141.1 GCA_028874995.1 Gemmatimonadota bacterium
TCGGCGTACATGGGCTTCGCCGAGGCGCTCATGGAGGAACAGATCTTCAAGTCGGCGGCGCAGGGGCGGGAAGGGCTGCATAATGCACCGTCGCTGCTCGATTACCGCATCCCGACGAGTCTGGATACGCCGGCGCTCGAGTCGCTGATTGTCGAGTCCATCGATCCGGAGGGGCCGTACGGGGCGAAGGAGGCGGGGGAAGGGCCCCTGCATCCGTCGATTCCCGCGATCGCGAATGCCATCTACGACGCGGTGGGGGTGCGCATGGACGCGCTGCCCTTCTCGCCGCCGCGTGTGTGGCGGGCGCTGCAGGCGGCGGAGGGGGGGCGGTGGGTGTCCGGCGCGGCGAAACCAACCACCCGGGAGGCGGCACATGCGAGGTGACACGGAAGCCGGCGGCCGACGGTTCCGGTCCGGGAAGCTGCGCGGGTGCGGTCGACCCGGGCGCGCTCGACCTGCGCCGGCGTCACGGGCAGTGCGATGAAGGCCCGTCCGGCGGGTTGGTCGGTTGTGGCAGGCGTGTTCCTGGCGCTTCTCTGCTACGCGGCCTACGATAGCCTGTGGGAACGCGGCCGGGCCGATTCGTCCCGACCTGCGGAGGACAGTGCACTGCAGCGGCCGGCCGCCGGTACCGTTCGCGACTGGGAGATCGCCCGGGAACACTTCACTTGGGCCACCTCCCAGCCCCCCGCCACCTTCCCCCGTTTCGGCGACCTCCTCGCGCGTTTGGGCGAACGTTTCGCCGGTACGCCGTACCAGCCCCACACGCTGGAGCTGGACGGGCCCGAGCGCCTGGTCATCAACCTGGAGGCGCTCGACTGCGTCACCTTCGTTGAAAACGTGCTGGTTCTGGCGCGCCTGGCGTGGTCCGCGCGCGCCGACGCCGCGCACATGGCCGACGCTCCTGACGTAGCCGCCGCCGACAAGTCCGGATCCCGACTCCCCGGCCCCCTCGACGACCCCGACCGCTTCCGGGCCGCCTACCGGGACGAACTCACCCGCATCCGCTACCGTGGGGGCGAACTGGAGGGCTACCCGAGCCGTCTCCACTACTTCAGCGAATGGATCGCGGACAACGAAGCCGCGGGGCTGGTGGACGCGATCTCTCGGGAGCTGGGCGGCGTGGCCGATCCTTCCCCGATCGACTTCATGTCCACCCACCCGGATGCATACCGCCAGTTGGCCGATCCGGCTGTGGTGGCCGAGATCGCCGAGATGGAGGCGCGGCTGGCAGAGGTCGACCGCTACCACATCCCGGCGAGCGCAATCGACGCGGCCGCCGCCGGGATCCGCGACGGCGACATCATCGCCGCCACCAGCACGGTGCCGGGCCTGGACATCGCGCACACCGGGATCGCCCTCTGGCGTAACGGCACGCTGCGGCTGATGCACGCCCCCCTCGCGGGGTCGCACGTTCAGATCAGCGAGGAATCGCTGGCCGAGCGGATCGCGCGGATCGGCGGCCAGGACGGGATCATGGTGGCGCGGCCGCTCCCCCCCGGGACCTGACATGCTGCGACTTCCCCCCTTCCGCTACCACCGCCCGGACACGGTGGACGAAGCCGTCGCGCTGCTCGCCCGTTTCGGCGAAGACGCCATGCCCATCGCCGGCGGCACCGATCTCATGCCCAACATGAAGCACCGGCTCTTCACCCCGGCGCACGTGGTGTCGCTCAACGGGATCGCGTCCATGCGCGGGATCGGCACGGTGAACGGCGCGGGTCCCTCCACGGACAACGGCCGGGCCCCGCGCGGGGAGGACCTCTTCCTGCGCATCGGTGCCCTCGAGTCTCTCTCCGACGTGTCCAGTCACCCGCTGGTGCGCCGCCACTGCGCCGGGCTCGCCGAGGCCGCCGGTCTCGTCGCCGGTCCGCAGCTGCGCAACATGGGCACGATCGGGGGCAACGTCTGCCTCGACACCCGCTGCACCTACTACAACCAGACCGAGTTCTGGCGGGACGCGCTCGGCTACTGCCTGAAGAAGGACGGCACGGTCTGCCATGTGACCAGGGTCGGGAAGAAGTGCGTGGCCGCCCATTCGGCCGATACACCGCCGAACCTTATCGCACTCGACGCCATGCTCACCCTCGCCGGACCCGATGGAATCCGCGAAATCTCCGCCGCCGACTTCTTCGTGACTGACGGAATCTGGAATACGCGGCGGAAACGGGATGAGATCCTCACCGAGATACGTATTCCCTTATCGGGGTCGGATTCAGATGAAAACGGGCTCCGACGCCGGAGCGCCTACCGCAAGCTGCGCCAGCGCCACTCGATCGACTTCCCGCTGCTGTCCGTGGCGGTGGTGGGCGACTTCGAGCAGGACGGGACCGTGGCTGGGCTCACCGGTGTGGTCTCGGCGCTCGGCGCCAGGCCTCGGGTGCTGGCCGGCTGGGACGAAATCGCGCTGGGCGAGCGGCTCGGCCCGCGGGTGATCGAGGCGCTGGCGGCGCGGGCGCGTGCGCAGTGCCGCCCGCTGGACAACGTTATCGTGGATACCGAGTGGCGCCGGGCGATGGTGCCCGTCCAGGTGCGGCGCGCGCTCGAGGAACTGGCCGGAGGCTGAGATGACGAACCGCAGTGGCGGAATGGGTGACAACCCCGTGCACTATCGCGAAGAGACGTGGGCGCCGCTGTGGGTGATCGCGCTCATCTGGGGCGCATGCCTCGCGGCCGTGATCGGGACGGGCACTTCCACAATGGAAGCGGTGGAGATTGCCGGCCGGCACGGAGAAGCGCTGCCCGGGTCGATGGTGCTCACGCTGGCCGGCATCGGTGTGGGAATGCTGCTTGTCGTGTCCCTGACCGCGATGTTCATTCGCCTGGACGTCGAGGTGCGCGCCGATCACATCTTCATCGCGTTCGGCCCGGCCAACCTCGTCCGCAAGCGCATCTCCTTCTCCGACATCGAATCGGTGCGCGGCCTGACCTTCCGCCCGCTCATCGAATTCGGGGGCTGGGGAATCAGGTGGCGGCCCGGTCGAACCGCCTGGACGATCCGGGGGAACCAGGCGGCGGCGATCACGCTGAGTGGCGGGAAGCAGATCTACGTGGGGTCGCAGCATCCGCAGAGGTTGGCAGGAGCGATTCAGGCGGCGATGCGGACGGCGGGGGCGGGCGGGTAGGCGCCCCCTCGGAAGGGCAGCACCGATGCCGATGTGCTCGATGCAATACGGATACCCAACAATGAGGGGCTTCCTCACCGTCATACCCGCCCTCTGGCTGGGTGCCTGCGCTGGCGACGCCGCGCCGCCTGCCTCCGCGGGCCCATCCTTCGACACACTTGCGAACGGCTCCGTTCTCGTGACGAATACGGCAAGGGGGCTGTGGGACGCGAACCCGGAAGAGCGGTGGCGGGTGGTGGAAGGATTGCGGATCGGAACCATGTCGGGGGATGGGCCGGAGAGTTTTGGTAGCGTCGGATCGGTTGTGGTGACCGAAGCCGGCAGCCTCTGGATCGTGGACCGCCTGGCAAACGAGATCCGGGTGTTCGATGCGGTCGGCGAATTCGTGCGTACTGTCGGACGGTCGGGCGAGGGCCCGGGCGAATTCGGGTCCATTGGCCAGGCACACAGGGCCCCAAACGGAGAGATCTGGGTTGAGGACATCCAACTCGGTCGCTTTGAGATCTTCGACACGACGGGTACCAGGATCGGCGGGCACCGGGGCGTGTCGATGACGCGCGGCGGATTCAGTGGGTGGACGGAGGACGGACGCTTTCTCCTGTCGGAATACGACCGGGACAGTGAGCGGTCCTTCACCAGGGCCTTCCGCTTCAATTCCGAAGGGCTGCTCAGTCCTGCCGGTGTGGTCGAACCGCCGGAGATGGAACTCCCGGAGAGGCAGTTGATCGTGTTCGAGTACCCCAACGGCCGGATCGATCAATTCCTGCCATATGCCCGGTCAACCTGGTTTGCACGCGGCCGGGGGACCGATTGGTGGCTGGTCTGCGGACACTGCGGCGAGAGCAGCTACGATATCATCCGGATGAGCACGGAGGGCGATACGCTCCTGACGATCCGGCGCCACTACGAGCCTGCCGCGATCCCCGATTCCGTCCGCGCCGCCGCCCTCGAACCACTCGAAAGGTACGTCGAGGGAGCCAGCCGGATTACTCCGCGCTTCAGCGTGGATGATGTTCCCCGGCTGTACCCGCCCTTCGAGAGGGGATTCCGGATATCGGGCGACGGCACCCTCTGGTTGCGGAAGTCCGGACCCGGCGGAGTGGCATTCGATGTGTTCGACCGGGAGGGAAGGTACCTGGGGCAGCCGGAGCTTCCGCCCGGCGTTGAAGGGATGTGGATCAGGTCGATCACCGACAAGGCGATCTACGCGACCGACGACGATGAACTGGACGTAGACTACGTGGTGCGCCTGGACATCGTTCGCCCGGGTTCAGGCTAGCGTTAGGCGAGGCTTCGCCAGCCCCTACCCCCGCTCCAGCACCATCGCGAACCCCAGCCCACCCGCAGCACACACCGTCACCAGCCCGAACTGGCCGTCGCGCCGCCGGAGTTCGTTGAGCAGCGTGACCGTGAGCCGCCCCCCGGTCGCGCCGAACGGATGCCCGATCGCAATCGAGCCGCCCATCACGTTGATCCTCTCGGGGTCGGGATGCCCCACCCGTCCCGCACGGCCGAGTTCCTCGCGAGCGAACGCCTCCGAATCCCACGCCTGAAGGTTGGACAGCACCTGCGCCGCGAAGGCCTCGTGCATTTCGAGCAGGTCGATGTCGGCCATGGTGATGCCGGCCCGGTCGAGCGCGAGCGGTGCCGCGAACGCGGGCCCCTGCAACAGCTGGGCGCCCGGATCGAGCGCGGTGAAGGCGTAGCTGCGCACGTACCCGAGCGGTTCGAGGCCGAGGCCGTGTGCCCGGTCGGGGGACATGAGGAGCACCGCGGACGCGCCGTCGGTAAGGGGCGAGGCGTTTCCCGCGGTGACGGAACCGAACCGGCGGTCGAAGACGGGTCGGAGACCGGACAGGGCCTCCAGCGAGGTGTCGGACCGTATCCCGTTGTCACGGGTCACCGTGTTCTCGTAGCGGGGGGGCACGTAGAAGGGGGCGATTTCGGCGGTCAGCCGGCCGTCCTCGGTGCCCGCGTGCGCCTTCATGTGCGACCCCAGCGCCCAGCGGTCCTGGTCCTCGCGCCCGATGCCGTTCTCCTTGGCCATCCGCTCGGCCGCCTGCCCCATGGTCTCGCCCGTCGAGTACTCGGCGATGGCCGGCGCCACCGGTATCAGGTCCCGGGGTCGGGTCCGCGCGAAGGTCCGGAGTCGCGCCCCCAGCGTCCTGGCGCGCGATGCGGTCACCAGCGTTCGCGAGAGACGGTCCGAGACAAGGATCGGGATCCGGGACAGGCACTCGGCCCCGCCCGCGACCACCGTGTCGGCGTACCCGGCTTCGATGAGGTTCACGCCGTCCGAGATGGCCTGGTTGGCGGACGAACAGGCCCGCGAGACCGTGACGGCGGGAACATCCTTCGGAAGGGTCGACAGCCCCACCTCGCGGGCGATGTTGGGTGCCTGCGGGTCGTGGACGACGGTGCCGTAGACGAGGTGGTCGACCACGTCGGGCGGGATCTGGGTGCGGGCGAGCAGTTCGGCGACCGCGTGGCGGCCCAGGTCGATCGCGGTGAGGCGCGCGAAGTGCGTGCCCGACTTGACGAAAGGCGTGCGGCAACCGTCGATGACGGCAGTCTTCATGCGGTGACCTCGGCTGGTGGGAGTTGTCCGGGGGGAGCTGGTATCGGGGTGGTCGGCTTCCCAGGCGTCTGCAATCACGCCACTTTACCACGTTCGCGCCATCGACGCATCCTGACGGCCGCACGGCTGCACGCCAGCGCATGCGGTCCAATACGTCGGGCAATGCAACGAACCCGTCGCCAAGTCGCCCGCCACCGCACCCAGCGGAAGGACCGATGAAAGCCGTCCAGTTCAACGTGACCATCCCGGGCTTCATCCTCACCCGGACCCTGGGGCGGGTCAGCCCCGCGTTCGTGTACGGCCGCCCGTCCACTCTGGCCATGGTGAACCGGCCGGCCCCGGCGATCCCCGGAAGCGACTGGGTCCGCATCGAAGTCCTGCTCTGCGGCATTTGCGGGAGCGATCTGGGCAACATCTCCTACCGCTCCAGTCCTGCCATGGAACCGTTCGGGTCGTTCCCCGCGGTCCTGGGCCACGAGATTCTGGGGCGTGTGGTGGAGGTGGGCTCCGGCGTGACGCATGTGCAGCCGGGCCGGCGGGTCGTGGTCGACCCGATGCTCCATTGCGAAGCCCGCGGCTGGGGAGCGGAGTCGTGGTGCCCCTCGTGCGCGGGAGGCAATCATTCCACCTGTGAGATGTCCGGCGAGGAGGGACCCGTGGTGGTGGGGGAAGGAGGACTGGCCCGCGGGCTGACCATCGGCTACCACCGGGACCTGCCCGGCGGCTGGGGCGAACAGATCATCGCGCACCGGCGCCAGGTCTTCCCGGTTCCCGATTCCGTTCCCGACCGGATCGCCGTGCTGGCGGAACCGCTATCCATCGGCATGCACGGCGTGCTCAGGAGCGGGGCCTTGCGGTCTCCCGGCCCGGTGCTCGTGATCGGCAGCGGCACGATCGCCCTCGCCACCATCTGGGCGCTGCGTACGCTGGGTTATGCCGGCAACCTCGTCGCACAGGCCAAGCGTCCCCACGAGGTCGCGCTGGCGCGCGCGCTGGGCGCCGACGAGACGATCACGCCCGGCGACGACGCACGTCAGGCGCTGGTTGATACCGGTGCGCGCGCGTACATGCCGGTCATCGGCGACGAGGTATTCGCGGGAGGGGGCTTCGACACGATCTTCGACTGTGTGGGCAGCCGCTCAAGCGTGGACCAGGCGCTTCGGTACGGGGCTCCGCGGGGCCGGGTCGTGATGCTCGGATGTGCGGGCCGGATGCGCAAGCTGGACCTGACTTTCGTGTGGGCGAAGGAACTTCGCGTCGAGGGCTATGTGGGCTACGGCGCGGAGACCTGGGATGGGCGGACCGGTCACACCTTCGACCTGACGCTGGAACGGATGGCCACCGACCCGCGCGCACTGGGCGACATGGTCACCCACGTCTTCAAGCTGGCCCAGTACCGCGATGCGCTGCGGGCCGCGTACAACCATCGTCGCAGCAAGGCGATCAAGGTGGCGCTGCAGCCTTGATTGGTGATTCACTCCCGGGTGAGCCGGTACATGACCACCGTTTGGACTCCGAGTTCATCCGCCTCGACACCGAGCACGTAATCGGCGCCGAACTCGTTCGCGGAAAAGTCCGGATGTGTAAGTGCGAGGTGGCAGAGGAACGTGCCGTCGGGTTCGAAGCCCATCCATTGTCGCGGATCCTGGCCGGGCCTGCGATATGGCAATACCCACAGGCGGTTGTCTCGACTGACACCAATGGAAGTGAACGCGGGGAAGACATCGGCGGTGGGCCGGTCGGGATCGATCTGCACCTCGTCGGCATCGCTCCATCTCCCGGAATCGCGGCCCCCGCGGCTCTCCAAGTAGCCGTCACGGTATGCGCGCACGTCCGCGGAAGTTACCTCCCTTCCGGATTCGGACCACCGGACGATGCGCCGAAGGCGAAACTCCTCGTCCAGGAGCCGCACTTCCGGATCGCGGCCATGACCGATGGCGATCGTGTTTCCGCCCGCATCGGCCAGGGCGCGCGCCGAGAACAGCGGATTGAGGATGAGGTTGATGCCGAGAGCCTCCGACTTCTTCGTCGTACCTTCGACCATGTTTGGAACACGGGCCAGCGTCTTGATGAGGTCTCCATCGGGGCTGTGTGCCTCGAGAATCAGTGTGTCGGGCGTGGTGAAGTTCCTGACGTACGAGGGTCCCCAACTCCCGTTGACCGAGACCCCGTTGTCCAGCACTCCTCCACCCCGCGTCGGGTTGCCGTAGTGCGTTACGCCATCCACCGACCGGACAAACTCTCCGTTCCCCGCGTACACGTTGTAGCCCCAGGGACGCAGGTTCCCCACCCACAGCGTGTCGCCCGGAAGTACCCAGAGATACCAGGCGCGCGTGAACTCTCCCGGGCCTTCCCCGGATCCGCCCGCCGTCCACAGGTGGCGACCGTCCGAAGAGAAGACCCGGAGTTCGCTGCTCGCCCCGTCGACCACGGCGATGGACCCGTCCGACAGGAGTCCCGTGCCGCCAATCCGGCTGAACCACAGATTCTCGTCCTCACCTTCCTCCCCGATCGTGACCAGCGGCTCCCCGCTCAGCGTGCAGGTCGCATCGGAGTGCATGGGATCGCTGGTCACGATCCGGATGCCCGCGCTGTCCGTTGCCATGGTGCCGCGCGACTGCGGGGCGGAGTCGCACGAGATGGCAACGAGAGTTGCGAAGAGGATGAGGCCGTGACGGCGTGAGGTCATCGGGAATCTCCATGGCAGAGGAATGGGGAGCCTGGATGCCGCTCTCGACCCGCGGGAGCACCTCTTACCTACTGGACACATGCGGCCGCCGGGACGGTTGCCGGGGCCCCACCCCGGCCAACACCACCCGCGCGTCCACCGGCACCACCCGATCCGGATAGACGAAAAGCGGGTTGACCTCAACCTCCGCCACATCCCGCCACCGCATCACGCACTCGGCCACCGCCATCGCCGCCTTCACGATCGGCCCCGACCGCACGGGGTGTCCCCCCCGCGCACCGGCCAGCAGCGCACTCACCTTCAGTTCCCCGATCGCGGCCTCCACCTCACGCCCGTCCACCGGAAGCACGCGGTGCACCACATCACGCAGCACCTCGACCCAGATCCCCCCGGCTCCCGCGGTCAGCACGGGTCCGAGCTGGGGATCGCGGCATGCGCCTACCAGCAGTTCGGCGACCGGCGGTGCGAGCATGGGTGACACGATCGCCGCGCATTCCTCTTCGGGGAAACCATGGGCGCGGGCGTACGCGGTAGCGTTGCCGGCGAGGCTCTCGAAAGCTGCCCGCGCTTCAACCTCGCTACCCACATCCAGCACCACGCCCCCGGCGTCCGATTTGTGGGTGATGTGCTTCGACAGGAGCTTGATCGCGACCGGCCGGCCGGCCCTCCCCGCTGCGGCCGCCGCGTCCTCTGCCGAGCGGACCACCTCGGCCTGCTCGAACACCAGTCCCACATCGGCCAGCAGCGCGCGCGCCTCCATCTCGTCGAGTACCGTCCTCCCCCCGGCGCGCGCATCACTGATGACGTGATGTCGTGATGTGGTGATGCGACGATGTTCGTTCTCGGGACGCCACCGCGCCGAACGCGCCAGCCTCACTCCGCGCCGGTGCACCTCGGCCACCGCCCGGCACGCCACGTCGAGCGACCCGATCACCGGCACGTGCGCCTCCCGGAAGACATCCAGAGCGGCGCTCCGGTGCGACGCGTACTGGGAGTGAACCACCATCCCCTTGCCGAGCAGGCGCATCGTCGCCGTCATCGACCGGGCCGCCTCGCCCTCCGCCTCCGCGAGCCCTGGCGAAAAGCGGATCGCGTAGCCCCCGAAGAGCCCCACCAGCAGCACGACCCCCACGGCGGGATCCGCGGCCAGCACTTCGAGCGCCCGCGCGAAAGCCCCGGGGTCGGCGTCGGCGGCACCGGCGACGTCCACCGGCGTGCGGACGGCTGCTGCGGGTCCGAGCAGTTTCCTCAGCCCGGTGGAGGTCTCCGGCGCGAGTTCCGCCAAGGGGACGCCCATTTCGTGCAACGCGTCGACCGCCAGCGTGCTCTGCCCGCCCCCATCCGACAGAATCGTGACGGCGGCGGCAGTTCCGACCGGCCCGGACGGCTGCGACGCCAGCGCCTCGGCGACGGACAGCAACTCGTCGGTGCGCCGCACCTCGACCACGCCAGCCTGGGCCAGCCCGGCGCTCAGCCGGTCGTAGGGACCGGCGACGGCGCCCGTGTGTGAGAGTGCGGCGTGGGCGCCGGCCGCGGTCCGCCCCGACTTGATCGCCACGACGGGCTTCTTGCGGGTGACCGCCGAGGCCGCGCGCAGGAGCGCCCGGGCATCCGCGCACCCCTCGATGTGCGCGACGACGACCCGAGTCTCGCCGTGGTCTCCCAGGTATTCCAGCACCTCGCCGAAACCGACGTCGGCCTCGTTGCCGAGTCCGCAGCAGATCGAGATGCCCATCCCCGACCGTTCGGTTACCTGGGTCATGAGGTCGAGGGCGATGTTGCCCGACTGGACCAGCAGCGCGATCCCGCCGGGACACACCCCCCGGGCCCCGATCAGATTGACGCCGCGCGGGAGGTTGAGCAGGCCCGAGGTGTTTGGTCCGATGATGCGTACGCCGGACTCGCGTGCCGCGTGCCGCAGCCGCTCCTCCAGCCGCGCGCCGTCCGCTCCCGACTCGCCGAAACCCACCGCCAGCACCACCGCGCCGCCGATCCCGCGTTCGCCGCAGTCGCGCACCAGTCCGGGGGCGGCGGCCGCCGGAGTGCAGAAGACCGCTAGGTCGGCGGCCTCGGGCAGATGCGCCACCGAAGTGTACGCCGACCGGCCCAGGATGCTCCCGCCGCCCCGGTTGACCGCGTAGACCTTCCCCGCGTACCCCGATTCGTCCAGGGCGCGGAGTATCTGGTGACCGCGCTTCGTGGGATTCGCGCTCGCTCCGACGACCGCGATCGAGCGAGGCTCGAAGATGCGATGGAGGGTTGACATGTCAAGTGTAGTTGACATTATGTCATGTGCGAATGACATGTTGTCCTCGGAACCTCGAGGGACCGGCCGAATCCCCGAACCGCCGGCCTCGAAGCGCGACGGGGATCTCGGCCCCGTCGATGTTCATTTGCCCCGGTACCTGGGCGGTCGCTTTTCGTGGAAGGCGGCGAGCCCCTCGTGCCAGTCCGCCGTAGCGAAGATCTCCTCCAGCGCGGCACGCTCCCGCTCCAGCGTCTCTTCCCGGGATAGGGTGGCGGCAGGCCCGATCAGCTTCTTCGCCGAGGCCAGCGGGATTGGAGCGCGGCGGGCGAGCCGGTGCGCCAGACTAGTGGCCTCTTCCAGAACCTCCCGCGCGGGGACGGCCCGGTTCAGGACGCCCATCGCCGCCGCCTCCGCGCCCGAAAAGAAATCTCCCAGCAGGATGATCTCGCGTGCCTTGAGGACGCCGACCCGTTCGGCCAGGGTGTAGACCACGCCGCCGCCCACGAAGGTGCCGAGCGCGACTTCCGGCAGCCGGAGCCTGGCGTCTTCGGCAACGACCGCGAAGTCCGCCGACAGGGCTAGCTCGAGCCCCGCGCCGATCGCGTGCCCGTTCACCGCCGCCACGACGGGGGTGCCGATCGTCTGAATCAGGCGGTTGGCGCGCTGGGCCGCCTCGATGTAGCGGCGTCGTTCCTCTGGCGGCTGCGGACGATCGCGGTGCGCCTTGAGGTCGGCGCCCGCGCAGAAGGCGCGTCCGGACCCGGTGAGGATCACGCAGCGGATATCCCGGTCCGCGTCCGCGTCCTCGAGCTCGGCGACCAGGCGCTGGTAGAGCGGCAGAGTGACCGCGTTCAGCCTGTGCGGCTTGTTCAGCGTCAGCGTAAGGAGGGGGCCGCCGCGGCGGGAGAGCAACGGGTCGGGGGGCGTGACGGACGGGGTCCGGGTCGGGGCGCCACTACCTCCCATCGAAGGTTGCGCCTCCCCGCACGAGCGGACGCCCCGCGAGCGCCATCGTGGCCTCTCCGTCACGGATGGCGAACACCCCGTTCACGAGTACGTGGACCGTGCCGCGCGAGTACTGGTGGGGGTTCTCGTAGGTGGCTACGTCATCGAGCGTCTCGAGGTCCACGACAGTGATGTCCGCCAGGTATCCCTTGCGGAGGTATCCCCGCTCCGGCCACCCGAGGAAGTCCGCGGCGAGACCGGTCATGGAGCGGACGGTGTAGGGCAGGGTGAGGAGCCCTTCGTCCAGCACCAGGTCGCGGATCTTCTTCGTGAAGGACCCGAAGGCGCGGGGGTGGGTGACGGGGCGGCTGGGCCCGGGATCGCGGCCGTCGGTGCAGGTCATCATCCAGTCGCGGCCGGCGAGGTAGCGCAGGTTTTCGCCGTCGTAGAGGCCGAGATTCATCACCGCGGCGTTGCCGTCGCGCAGAATGCGCCGAGCTGCGGCGGGAGCCTCCATGCCCCATTCGTCGGCCACCTCCGCGAGGGTCCTGCCGTTCAGTTCGGGTCGCCGGTCCGCGAAGAGGAGCTTGTCGGCGCCACCCCGGATCGCGAGCATCTCGCGCGTCTGCCGGTCGATGATCTCCACCGTGTCGGGGTGGTCGAAGCGCCGCACCATGGCGGTGTCTCCCCCCTCCACCGCCCAGCCCGGGATGGTGTAGGAACGCAGGTTGGACTGGGTCGCGGTGTAGGAGTGGTGGGCACCCGCGACCTCTACCCCACGCGCCCGCGCGGCTTCGATCAGCGCGGCCCCCTCGTCGGCCCGACCGTAGTTGTGCGCGCCCTGGGCGTTGAAATGGCTGAAGATGACCTTCGTCCCCGCCTCCTCCCCGATCCGGATACCCTCGGCGGTCGACTTCAGGTATCCGAACGGCGGATAGGCCGCACCCAGGTCCCGGTCGTGCGTGTCGTAGATCGCCCCCGGGTACTCCGCGGCGACCCGGTTCAGCGCAATGACCTCCTCGGTCTCGGCGTAGTTGCCCGGCAGGTAGAACAGCCCGGACGACAGGCCGTAGGCGCCCTCGTCCATCCCCTGCCGCACGAGTGCGCGCATCTCGTCGAGCTCTCCGGCATCGGGTGCGCGGTCCTCCATCCCCATCACCCACGCCCGCACCGAGTTGTGGCCCACGAAGAGAAACGCGTTCACGCCGATCCCGTCCTCCTCCCAGCCACTCAACCTCGCCGCCACCTCCGCGCTCCCGCCCCCGTCCACCCCCAGCGCCACGCTCGTGATCCCCTGGTACAGGAACGCGCGCGCGTCACGTCCGTGAGCGGTTTCCAGCTCCGCGTGCGAGTGCATGTCGATGAACCCCGGCGTTACCACCAGTCCGGTCACGTCGAGGGTGTCCGACGCCTCGACCTCGGCCGCCGCCGCGTCCCCCACGAAGACGATGCGGTCGCCCGCTACCGCGACATCGGCGGTGGCGGCCTCCTCACCGGTGCCGTCAAGCGTCGAACCTCCCGCGAGCAGCAGGTCAGCGGGCGGGTTGTGACCGGCACACGCCGCTAGCGTTACAAGGGAGGCGCAAATGACAACCAGCATTCCGTGAGGGTCTGTTCCGCGGGCTCCCGGGGTATGCGAACGTCGGCGCGCCGGAACCAGCTTGCGTCTCACGGTGTCGCCGGGTGGGGCCCGCAACCGCGGTTAGTTCGCTCTCTTCACGAACAGGACTCCGCCACCCATCGAAGACACCGGAATCACGCCGCTTGCGAAGAACGGATAGTTGCTCCAGGAGCCCCACAACGCCGGCTCGTCGGGAGCGCCGGTTTCGGTGTTGAAGAACGCGACTTCCGCCGGATTCTCACGATTCGAGATGTCCAGAATCCGAAGCCCGGCAGCGTAGTTGGACTGGTACATCAGATCGCCCACCACAAAGAGGTTGTGATCCGATGCCGACGTAATGTGGTCGAATTCGCGGGTGACGATCGGGTCGTCGAGATCCTTCACGTCCCACACGAGCGTACGCGTTTTGCCCCTGTTGTACTCGTCCAACTCGTCGTTCATGTAGAGATACTCGTGCGCCTCATCGAGCCACCCCTGGTGGGTGTATCCCAGGTCGGGATAGGACACCCCGGCCAACGCCGCCGGGTTGGCCTTGTCCGATACGTCGGCGATGCTCAACGCCGTCTCGTTGGAGCCGAAACAGATTTCCTTGCCACGATGGTCGGTATCGGGGCCGCGGTAGACGACGCAAATCGCGTCGTGTGTGTAGCCCGTCTTCCTGTTGCCGGTGGACCTGTCGGCGAAGCAGCCCGCGAACTGCGGATCCGTTGGCGTCCGGATGTCGATCATGTGAAGACCTCCGCCGCAGGTTTCGTTTCCGCCATTGCCACCGACGGAGTATGCGAAGCCGGTCTCCGTGTTGATGACGATGTTGTGGGCGCTGTGGATCCTGTCGTAGATGATGGTCGCCGGGAAGGTCTGCGGGGGATTCGATACGCTACGCAGCCGCGTCAGGTCGAAAACCTGCATGCCGTGCTCGCCGGCGAGGTCGGCCACGATGAAGGCGTGATCATCGTACACCTTGATGTCGCGCCAGAGACTCGGTGTCGCCCCCTCGGTCAAAGGCAGGCTTCCCGCATGGACGGGCCGCTCCGGATCCTCGAGGCTGACGAAAGACGTTCCGCGTGAGTGACCGACCAGCGCCCATTCGATTCCGGTCTGGGGGTCGGTCCAACCCCAGATGTCGTTCGCGTTCCCTCCCGAGTTGCCTATTTCGGCGAGCGTGAGCCAGGACATCAGGTTCACGCCGTCGCAAGCGAACTCACCGGCTGTACCGTCGCTGCATGCCCTGAAACCGCTGGGCTCCACGGTCGTCGTGGTGTCGGTCGGGGGGTCGATCGGGCCGGGTCGGTCGGGCTCCCCGCACGCTACGGCGAAGGCCGCGACAGCGAGAGTACATCCGAGCCATCTGGTAAATCCCGGCTTGCTTGTCGACACATCAGCCTCCCCGTGTTAGAGCTTCCCCCGCCATTGTATGCAATCAGCGGGCACCCGGCAACAGCAGCCCGGAAGATCCGGGGTTCAGTACCAGTTTCCCACAGTTACTTGGGGACGGCTGACCATGTCCTGCAGGTGTTATCGACCGGCTGGTTACCGATGCCTCAAATCCACCACCAGCCGAGGGGTGCCCAGCATCTCGAGGATTCGATAGTCGACCTTGCTCCGGACGGCCAGAATCCACTTCACCCTGTCTCCCTCGTCGCAGGTCTGGGTCGCACCGACCATTGTCGGAAAGTCCAGGGTGCGTTCGCGGTCTTCCACCAGCGGTGTTCCACCTTCGTTCGACCGCGCCCGCTCGAACTCGACGACGAGGTGGGCGGGGGCTTCGCCTGCCGATTCGGTGCCGTCGCATCCGCCGCCGCCTTCGGTCGCGTACGCCAGCCGGTATCCGGAAATGCGGTTGCCGAAGGTGAACACGACCCTGTCGTAGCCCTCGAATGTCTCCGTGGTGACGGCGCTGAGCGTGCCTGGCTCGGCGTCGGGGTTGGCGTCCTTCGAGACCTTGTTTCCGGACCAGGGCATATTCAGGCGGATCTCCGCCGAATCCAGGTTGCCGTAGTCCAGCTCGGTCAGGGTCTCGCGCGGATTCTCGGTTGAGACATAGGGGTCCAGATCGCGCTCCTCGCCGCAGCCCGCCGCGAGCAGGACGAGCAGGGGGATGAGGAGGGGGCAGGTGTTGCGATACGATATCCTGAGCACTCGATTTTTCCTTTCTGGCCCCGCGGTTCGTGCGGGCAGGCCCGTGGCCTCAAGCAGCGGTCAAGTCACAAAATAACGACTATCCGAGCAGGATGCGCCGCGCGGTCTCCACCCCCTCGACAAGTCGCTCGACCTCTTGGACGGTGTTGTACAGGTAGAAGGATGCCCTCGTCGTCGCCGTCAGCCCGTAGCGGTCGACGACCAGCTGCGCGCAATGGTGCCCGGCCCGTACCGCGATGCCCTGCGCGTCCAGCATGGTCGCCACGTCCTGGGCGGAAGTTCCGTCGATCACGAACGGGACCACACCGCCGCGCTCGGCCGGGTCGGCCGGCCCGAGGATCCGCATGCCCTCCACCCGGGCGAGCCCCGCCATCGCCGCCCGCGTCAGCGCCATCTCGTGCTCGTGGATGGCGGCCATTCCCACGCCGTCCAGGTAGTCGACCGCGGCCGCCATCCCCACGGCTCCCGCGATGTTGGGCGTACCGGCTTCGAACTTGTGGGGCACTTCGGCCCAGGTGCTGTGGTCGTGGTAGACGCGCTCGATCATCTCGCCGCCACCCTGGTAGGGCGGCATCTCCTCGAGGAGCGGCCTCCTTCCCCACAGCGCGCCCATTCCGGTCGGGCCGCACATCTTGTGCCCCGAGAAGGCGTAGAAGTCGCATCCCAGTTGCTGCACGTCGACCGGCATATGCGGCGCGCCCTGGGCACCGTCCAGGACGTAGACGGCGTCGCTCCTCTCCCTCACCAGCGCCCCGATCTCCCGGACCGGATTGATCGTGCCCAGCGCGTTGGACATGTGGGACAACGAAACGACCCGGGTGCGAGCGCCCAGCAGCGCCGCGAGCCGGTCCAGATCGAGGTGGCCGTCCCCGGTCAGGCCGACATAGCGCAGCCTTGCCCCGCTGCGCTCTGCCAACAGCTGCCAGGGGACCAGGTTCGAGTGGTGCTCCATCTCGGAGATGACGATCTCGTCACCGTGCGCCACACGGGCCCGGCCGATCGAGAACGCCACGAGGTTGAGCGCCTCGCTCGTGCCCCGCGTCCACACGAGTTCGTGCGAATCGGCGGCGTTCAGCCAGCGAGCGACGCGTTCCCGGCTCGACTCGTAGGCCTCGGTGGCCCGGCGGGCCAGTTCGTGCACGCCGCGGTGGACATTGGCATGGTCCCGCAGGTAGTAGGCGCTGATCGCGTCGATCACCTGGCGGGGCTTCTGGGATGAGGCGGCGTTGTCGAGGTAGACCAGGGGCTTGCCGTCTACCGTCTGGTCCAGGATGGGGAAGTCGCGGCGCACCGCGGCCGTGTTCAGCGGGGGCGGTACAACGGTGCCGGGGGCCGCGCTGTCGAGGGTGTGGCGCTCAGTCGAGCCGGACGTAGATGTCGCCATCGCGCACGTCGACCTGGTAGGACCTTACCGGGGTGATGGCCGGCAGCTGCAGGGCGCGGCCGGTGCAGACATCGAAGCGGGCTCCGTGGAAGGGGCACTCCAGCTCTTCGCCCTCGAGCTCTCCCGCCGAAAGAGGGTAGTCCTGGTGGGAGCAGCGGTCTTCCAGAGCGTAGACGTCGCCGTCAACGTTGGCCAGAACGACGGCTCCGTTGTCGGTCGACACGGCTCGGAGCCCGCCCACCGGCACCTCGATCACCGCCGCGACCCGGGCCCAGCGCGGTTCGGCGCGCGTGGGCGCGTCGCGTTGCCTAGACATACCGAAGCTTGGCCTCGATGGCCTGGGTGACCTTCTCGACCACCCCGCCCAGCGGCAGCTTCGACAGCACTTCACCAAGGAAGCCGAGCACCACCAGCCGCTCGGCCTGTTCCCTCCGGAGGCCGCGGCTCATGAGGTAGAAGAGGGCCTCCGCGTCAAGCTGGCCCACCGTGGCACCGTGCGAGCAGCGCACGTCATCCGCCTCGATTTCCAGGTTCGGGAGCGATGTCGAGATCGCCTCGTCGGAGAGGATCAGGTTGCGGTTCGTCTGGTACGCGTCGGTGCCCTGGGCGCCGTCGTGCACGCGGATGATGCCCCGGAAGATTCCGCGCGCCGCGCCGTCGAGCGCGCCCTTGTAGAGGAGATCGCTGTGCGCATTCGGCGCCACGTGGTCCTGGCTGGTATTGAAGTCGAAGTGCTGGTTCGAATCTCCGAAGTAGAGGCCCAGCATGTCGCTGTTGGCACCCGGTCCCAGGAGCCGCGCGTTCAGATCCACTCGGCCGACCGATCCCCCGAGCGCGACGTTGAGCGTATCCAGGGTGGAGTCCCGTTCCGCCAGGGTACGCTGGTTGGCCAGGTAGACGCCGCCCTCGCCCATGCGTTGCAGCGATACGTACTGCACCTGCGCACCACCCCGCGAAAAGAGCTCCACTGCGGTGTTGACCAGGGTGGCGGAAGAGAAATCGGGGGACAGGATCTCGTCCACGAAGGAGAGGCGGCTCAGCTCCTCGGCAACGATCAGGATGCGGGTGAAGGTGGCCGTACCCGGCCGCGATATCCAGCGGCTCAGCCGGATGGTTCGGTCGACCCGCACGCCGCGGGGGACGTAGAGGAAGACGCCGTCGCTCCAGAGCGCGGCGTTCAGCGCGGCGAACTTGCCGTCGGAGGCGGGCACGGCCTCGGTGGCCAGCAGCGACTCCACCTCGGGCATCCCGGCACGCGCGGCCTCCCGCAAGGACGAGAGCACCACGCCCTGCGCGGCCAGCGCTTCGTCCAGCTCCACCGAAACGACGCGCCCGTCCACATCGACGATCCGGCCCGCGCTCTCGCGGTCCTGCGCCATCGCGCGGCGGAGCCCCTCCGGCAGTGCCGCGACGCGGGCCGGGCCGCCGGCGGCCGGTTCCAGTTCGTCCAGCGGCAGCAACCTGGCCACATCCGTGTAGCGCCACTCCTCGGAACGGGTGGAGGGCAGCGGCGTGGCCTCGTAGATGTCCCATGCCTCCTCGCGGCGGGCGTTGAGCCACCCCGGATCGGCCGCGCCCTCCTCCAGCACCGCCGTCCGCCCGATCGCCCGGCGGACGTCCTCACGCATCACAGCGGTCTGGGTCACCCGACACTCCCTTCCATCTCCAGCTCGATCAGCCGGTTCAGCTCAACCGCGTATTCAAGCGGCAACTCCTTCGCGATCGGCTCGATGAACCCGCGCACGATCAGCGCCATCGCCTCGGCCTCGTCCATGCCCCGGCTCATCAGGTAGAAGAGCTGCTCGTCCCCTACCTTCGACACCGTTGCCTCGTGGCCCACCGTGGCGCTCTTCTCGTCGATCTCGATGTATGGGAACGTGTCGGTGCGCGAAGTCTCGTTGATCAGCAGCGCGTCGCACTCGACGTTCGAGCGGGCGTTGCTGGCGCCGTCATAAACCTTGCACAGGCCCCGGTAGGAGGCGCGTCCGGTCCCCTTCGAGATCGACTTCGACACGATGCTCGAGGTGGTCCTGGGGGCCACGTGGATCACCTTGCCCCCCGTGTCCTGGTGCTGGCCGTCGCCCGCATACGCGATCGACAGGATCTCGCCGTGCGCCCCCTCGCCCATGAGGTAGCACGAGGGGTATTTCATGGTCAGCTTCGAGCCGAGGTTCCCATCCAGCCATTCCATGTGCGCGCCCTGCTGCACCAGCGCCCGCTGCGTGACCAGGTTGTACATGTTGTTCGACCAGTTCTGGATCGTCGTGTAGCGGAAGTACGCGTCCCGGTTCACGACGATCTCGATCACGCCCGAGTGGAACGAATCCGTCGAATAGACCGGCGCGGTGCACCCCTCGATGTAGTGCGCCCGCGACCCCTCGCCCGCGATGATCAGCGTCCGCTCGAACTGCCCCAGCCGCTCCTGGTTGACGCGGAAGTACGCCTGCAGTGGGGTCTCCAGCTGCACCCCCGGCGGGATGTAGACGAACGACCCACCCGACCACACCGCCGAGTTGAGCGCCGCGAACTTGTTGTCGGCTGCCGGAATCACCGTGCCGAAGTGCTTGCGGAACAGCTCGGGGTGGTTTTTGAGCCCGTCCTCGATCGAATCGAAGATCACGCCCTTCGACTCCCACTCCTCCTTCAGCGAGTGGTAGACCATCTCCGAGTCGTACTGCGCCCCGACCCCCGCCAGAATCTTCCGCTCGGCTTCGGGGATCCCAAGCCGCTCGAAGGTCTGCTTGATGTTCTCGGGCACGTCGTCCCAGGAGCGCTCCATCTGCTCCTGTGGCTTCGAATAGAAGTACGTGCGGCTCAACGTCTCCTCGAGCTCGGACAGATCGCCGCCCCACTGGGGCATCGGCTTCGCCTGGTAGATCCGGAGCGCCTTGAGCCGGCGTTTCAGCATCCACTCGGGTTCATCCTTGCGCGCGGAGATCTGTCGGACGACCTCTTCATCGAGTCCGGGCCGCGTCTTGAACACCGGCTCCGAATCGGTGACGAATCCGAACTTGTAGTCGTCGAGTCCCAGTCCCTGAATGACTTCGTTGCTGGGCATTCATCCCTCCTCTTGGCAGCCCGCGGGCTGCGTGCGCCGACCCCGGTTGCCGGGACCGGCGAATTCGTAGGTGCGGTCAGGCCGCGTGGGCCTTCCGGTATTCCTCGTATCCCTGCGCCTCGAGTTCCAGCGCGACCTCGGGGCCGCCGGATTCCACGATCCTGCCGTCCACCATGACGTGTACCCTGTCGGGAACGATGTGGTTCAGGATCCGCTGGTAGTGGGTGATCAGAAGCACGGACATCTCCGGATCCTCGTCCCTCAGGGTGTTCACCCCGCGGGCGACGACCTGGAGCGCGTCGATATCCAGCCCGGAGTCGGTCTCGTCCATCACGGCCAGCGCCGGCTTCAGCACCGCCATCTGAAGGATCTCGTTGCGCTTCTTCTCGCCGCCGCTGAAGCCGTCGTTGACGGGCCGCTGCGCGAAGGCAACGTCCATGTCCAGCAGTTCCATGCGCTCCATGAGCAGCTCCTGGAAGTCGAAGAGATCCAGCTCCTCGCCGTCCTCGAGCCGGGACTGCAAAGCGGTCCGCAGGAAGTTGGCGATCGACACGCCGGGAATCTCGACGGGATACTGGAAGGCCATGAAGACCCCGGCCTGCGCCCGCTCGTCGGGCTCCATCTCCAGCAGGTCCTCGCCCCGGAGCCCGACGCTGCCGCCGGTGACCTCGTACTCCGGATGCCCGGCGATCACCTTGGCCAGCGTGCTCTTGCCGGATCCGTTGGGCCCCATGACCGCGTGGATTTCGCCCGGCCGGATCGCCAGGTCCACGCCCTTCAGAATATCGATGTCCTCGTCCGCGACACCGGCCTCCAGAGCCTTCACGACGAGGATTGGGGAATCGTCCATTTCGGATGCACTCCTGATTTTTTCCTTATGGATAATGATTATTGATTAGGGGATGGAAAGCTACCGGACCAGGGTGGGGTCGTCAACGATGGAGGTGTGGTTGCGGTGTCGTGTCCAACGGGTAGTGAGGGCCATGACTTGAGATGAAACAATGTATACTATACTTTACATTATGTAATCTCCGCATTACATGGGAGCCGAAGCGAAGCGATCCAGCTCGAGCGTAGTCGCCGCCCGGATCTCGCACTGCCAGGTCTGGCTGGTGGATCGGGCTGCTAGAAAACCGCCCCCCGGATCCAGGTATCCGACCGGGCCCAGGATTCCAGGAACATCTTGTGGACCTCGTCCGCGTTCTTCCCCTTGTCCTGGGCGCGCAGCGCTTGTTCCAGTCCGTACAGCGACCAGCCGTTCATGGGATGGTCATCGAGCGCGGCCGTGAACACCTTCTCCGCCTCCTGGTAGCGCTCCATTTCGAGGAGCAGATCCCCAAGCCAGTGGCGCGCCGAGAAGTTGAGCGGTTCGGGTTCGTCGTAGCGCAGGTCGTCCTCGAGCTCGATCGCGGCCTCGAGCACCGCGATCGCCCCCTCGTCGTCGCCTTCGTGACGCAGGATCTCGCCCTCGAGGATCCCGGCCACCGTGCCCAGAAGGTTGGTCACCGAATGGCCGCGGAAGCTCGCGCCTTCATCCGCATTCTCCACCGCGCGCCTCACCTTCTCCAGGTAGATTTCGGCGCGTCCCGGCTCATCGGTGCGCAGGTATGCATACCCGCGGGCGAAGTCCCAGAAGCCGCGCTGGATCGTGCGGTCGGGCGGGTCGTCCATCTCCAGAATCTCGTCGAAGCGGCCGAAGCGCAGTAGCGTGAGCGCATGGTAGAAGGCGCCGCCGGGCACGATCTTCCCGTAGTCCTTCGCGGCCTGGATGGCGATCGCCCCCTGACCGTCCATGGAGGCCGCGAAGAGGAGCATGTGGAGGTTGTGGGACGGGTAGATGGCCCACGCGAGGTCCTCCTCGGCACGCTGGTCGGTGTGCCACGCGGCGAGGTTGCCCCGAACCGCGTCGCCCCAGCGCCCGATCCGGTTGTAGGTGTGCGACGGCATGTGCTGGATGTGGCTCGCCCCGGGGATCGACGCGCCCAGATGGTCGGCGCACGCCTCGGCCTTCTCGGGCTTGACCGTGGGCTCGGTGGCGTGGACGTAGAGGTGGCAGGCGCCCGGGTGCGTGATGTCCATGACCAGGACGGCCTCGAGGACGGTGTGGATCTTCTGCACGGCCGGCTTCTCGATGTCCCAGCGGCCGCGACGCGGCTCCAGCAGCATGAGCGATTCGCCGTAGAGCGTCCCCACGTCCAGGTCGTGCGGGAACCGCTCGTACACCTCGGCCATCGCCCGCGCGTACGCGGAGTCCAGCATCTTGCGGGTGTCGCTGTCGTGTTCCTCCTCGTAGCGGATCGCCATGGCCTCGATCAGCGCCCTTTCCACCTCGCTGGCGTGGTCACCCGCCAGCTTCTTCGCCTTCTGAATGTTCTCGTAGGCCCGCGGTGCGTCGTCACTGCCCATCGGTCCGTTCAGGTACGGTCCCCAGGCCCACGCTTCGGCCCAGAAGCAGATCGCGCAATTCGGGTCCTCTCTCTGGGCCTGCCGGAAGGAGCGCGCCGCCCGCAGCGGGGTGAAGGCGTACATCATCTGGATGCCCTGGTTGAAGAACTTCTGCGCCTCGGGCGAATCGGTGGTGATCGCGCGGGTCAGCGGTCCGAGGGCCTCGGGGTAGTAGGTGGCCTCTTCGTCGAAGCCGGCCGGGTACGACGGGGAGGTGAAAAGCCCGGGGTGGTGCCCCACTTCCTGGGCGGTCGCGTCGTGGGCGAGAGCGGCCGTGAGCGAAGCGATGGCGATGGTCATGATGAAGGCGCGTCCGCACCTTGAGCGTGTCGGTTCCATGCGTGGCGGTCCGAAGGAGATTCAGATGACTGGTGGGCACCGCAAGATGGGCGTTCGCGGGGGTCTCCGCCAGAAGTGCGGGCGGACGAGCGCACGGGCATGCGAATCGCACGGGACCGCTGCCGCCCTGGCCCGTCAGAACAGACGAAACCGGACGGATGCGCCGAAGAGGCCGTAGAGGCTCTCGTTGTTTGCGCCGAACGGGTCGCTCGGGCTCTCAATCGGCGACGACGACACGCCGAGGCTGAGGTCGAGCGTAGCTGTCACCCTTCCGGCGGTATACCCGGTCCCCAGCCCGATGCCACTCAAACCATAGGTGCTTCCACCGGTCCATCCACGTCGACGCCGGGTTTCGAGATGGGTCTTGACCACCCCGGTGCCTTTCTCGTAGAACAGGAACAGGCTGGGGCCCTCGCCCGTGCCGACGCCCGCGCTCAGACGGCCGAGATATGCGTGATCACGCAGGGTATATGGGTCATACCGGACGTTCCAGCGCACCATCTGAGCAAGGAACCCCAGCGAAAACCACAACCGGCCCGGAGTCAGGGTCACCTGAAGACTCGCGCCGGGAGACGTTACTTCCCAGAACTCCAGCCTCAAGCCAAGCGACACGCTGAGTGGCCGCTCCTTCACCTCGGTGGAGTCCACCCGGAGTTCCGCCTCCTGCGCCTGCATACCGGGCGCTGCGACGGCTCCGGTCACCAGCAACGCGGCTACGAACCACGGCGCTCCGCCGACTCGTGTCACATTCATCATTCGGTTCTCTGCTGAGGGCAGGTGGTGACTGCCGGTGACCTACGGCACCGATCCCGTGCCGGTTTCACCCGCCAGAGAGAACGCCGGGGCGGATTCCGTCAGGGGTCGGCGCCAACGGTGCCCGCCTGTGGCGGTAGTCGCCCGCCAACCCCCCTCCGCCCGATTCACGTTAGAATGATATGCGGCGGACTACCGTAGGAGAAAAGGTGGCGGCGTGAAACGTGACTCGACCTGGCAGCCCATGGACAAGATCCCCCCGTCATTCGAGCGGCGATGCATCCGTGCTGGGTCGCTGCGCTCTGCGTTGCTCCTCGGGCGAATAGCGTTGCCATTCCCCCTTCGTCGCGCCTTGCCAGCCCGGCGCCTCACCGCTCTCGGTGCTCAGGCGGCCTTATCCACGGATTGCTGGAGGTAGATTGCTCCCTGACCTGGAACGGGAACTCCTGCGAAAGTGTCAGGCGGGCAATTCCCGGTTTTTTGAACCGATCGTGCGAGCGTACGAGCGTCCGGGCATGCGGATCGCCTTGGGAATGATGGGCAACCCCGACGACGCGCGTGACGCCCTGCAGGATGCCTTCGTGAAAACGTGGCAGAACCTCTCCCGTTTCGACCTCAAGCGGCGGTTCGCCCCCTGGTTCTTCCAGATCCTCAGGAACCAGTGCCGGGACGCGCTGCGTAGCCGCAAGGTCAGGTTCAACATGGAGGCGCTGGACCAGGGCCTGGAAATGAAGCCCGGCAACCCGGAGGACAGCCCGGAACGACACGCGGAGCGCAAAGCCGCGAAGGAACTCCTTTGGAAGGGACTCGAGCGTCTGAGTGAAGATCATCGGGAGATACTCGTACTGAAGGAAATCGAAGGGTTTCGCTACGGCGAGATAGCGAGGATATTGAACATTCCGGAAGGGACGGTCGCGAGCCGGCTCTTCCACGCGCGGCGGGCACTTGCGGCGGAGTTGCGCGCCGCGGGGGTCACCTATCCGTGAAACACTCACGGAGAAAACGATTTACGGTCGTTCCGAGGCAGATTGGCCATGGACGGTAGAACACAGCACACGGTCAGCCACGAGGACCTCATGCGGTTCCTCGACGGCGAAGTGACGCCTGAGGAGAGGGCGGCGATCGAGGGCCGTCTGGAGGCGTCCAGCGAACTCCGCCGCGAGTTCGCCATCTTCCGGTCCATCAAGGAGGACTTCCAGGATCTCTCGTTCGCGTCCCATGACGGAGACTCGGTCTGGGACCGCATTCGGTCGCGGATCACGTTGCCGGTCGGTTGGGGGCTGGCGGTCGCCGGGTTTGTGGGTTGGGCGGGCTACGCGACCTGGACGTTCGTCCAGTCTCCATCGGCGATCGTGGTCAAGCTGACGACCGGTGCCGTGGTGATCGGCATGCTGGTCCTTCTCGCCCAGGTCATCTGGGACCGGTATCGCGAGTACGGCTCCGACCCGTACCGGAATGTCCACCGATGATACTCGCTACCAGCGAAACCGTGGCCGGCCACCGGGTGCGGCGCACACTGGGCCTGGTGCGGGGAAGTTCGGTTCGCGTCCGCCATGTGGGAAAGGACATCATGGCCAGCCTGCGCAACCTGGCGGGCGGCGAGGTCTACGAATACACGAAGCTCATGGCGGAGGTGCGGGAGCAGGCGGTGGACCGGATGGTCGCCGATGCGAGGGCTCTCGGCGCGAACGGCGTCCTGGCGATTCGCTTCCAGTCGGCGGAGGTGAGCAAGGGCGCCGCCGAGATGATGTGCTACGGGACGGCGGTGGAGCTCAGCGAGGAGGGCTGAGGGTCAGGTCGGCAGTTGGCGCAGCCCGTGATCCCGATCGCATCGTGCCGCCGCCTTCGCGCACGCGAATCCTGCCCGCCGCGACCTGCTTCCGGTACTGCTCCATCTGCATGCGATTCACCCTTCCGATGATGACGAGCAGCAACAGGGTGAGCGGGACTTCGACTGCGTTGGTGGCAAGATCGGCGCCGACCTCGACCGCACCGGGATCCGGCATCACGCCGGACGTCCCTACCGCCAGGGATACGGCCTGCTCGGCAAAGAACGCGAGGAGCCAGCACATCCACCAGCACTTGAGGAGGACTGAACCCGGCTGGCGCGTCCACCCGGACGGACTGGCGCTGGCCTGCCAGACCTCCTTCATGGCCTGGTAGGGCTTCCAGAACCAGACGACCGGAACGAAGTAGCATCCCACCGACCATCCGGGCGAGAACTTCAACCCTGTTGCGCCCAGTTGCTCGGCGTTGTGGTGGGCTCTGTAGACCCAGACGAAGATCAGGATCAATCCGATCAGTCCGACGAAGGGCAGCCCGACCCGCAGCGGCAACGGAAGCACTGTCCCGCCACCGACCAGCTCCTGGTACGCTCTCGCGTGCATCCAGATCCAGACCAGGTTGAGGGCGACGTAGGCGCAGAGAAGGCCCCGGACCCATCTCGTGAGCCCGACCGGATCACGAAACCCCTTCTGCGGTCCGGGTGTCGCCGAGTCGTTACTCATGCACGCTCCTTCCTTGCAAGTTGCACTCAAAGTGCGGCCGCTGTGCCGTTTGCGGCAAATCTACTCGGCTTCCGGACCGTCCTGAATGCCTGCGCACTCGACCCCGAACCGCGCCAACCGGGCGGACATCACCCGCACGGCCTCGGGATTCGAGTCGACCAGAATGAACCGGCGCCCGTTGAGCGCTGCCGCTTCGCCCGCGGTTCCGCTCCCCGCGAAGAAATCCAACACGGTGTCTCCCGGGTTCGAGTGTACCTTGACGATACGTTCCAGCACCCCGAGCGGCTTCTGCGTCGGGTAGCCGGTCTTCTCGCGGCCGGTGGGGCTTACGATGGTGTGCCACCACACATCGGTGGGGGTCTTGCCGCGGGCGGCCTTCTCCTTGCCGACCAGCCCCGGGGCCATGTAGGGGATCCGGTCCATCTCGTCGAAGTTGAACGTGCTTGGCGGGCCACTTCCGCTTCGAGCGGGCGCCGTAGTCGTACGCCCAGATGATCTCGTTCATGAAGGAGGCGCGGCCGAAGATCTCGTCCAGGAGGACTTTGCAGTAGTGGGCCTCGCGGTAGTCGATGTGGAGGAAGAAGGAGCCGCTGGGTGCGAGGACGCGGTATGCTTCTCGCAGGCGGGGTTCGAGGAAGGCAAGGTAGTCGTCGTGGGTGTCGGCATAGCCGCTCCGGCCGACGACCTCCGTCCGGTAGCGGACTCCCTGGAAGCCGGTGCGGTCCCCGTCCTCGTCCCGCTCGACCCGGATTCGCGTGCGGCTCTGCGTCCTGCCCGTGTTGAAGGGCGGGTCGACGTAAACCAGGTCGACGCTGCCGGTATCCATCCCCTCCAGAACGGGGAGATTGTCGGAGAGGATGATGCGTCCGGATGGGTTGGGGTGATGGTCTTTCATGGGTGGGTGCCGGTCCCGCGTGTTCTTGCGTGACTCGCCCCCCCGCTACCTCAGGCTGGTCCGCAGAAGTTGGTACTGAAGCGATATGGCCAGACTGCTATGGCGCGCCGTCCAGCGTGACTTGAACCTTCTTCTGGTCCCGAGACCGCCCTCGACCGAGGCCGTGACCCTGCCAATGGTCCACGCGACCCCCAGTCCGGCCGCCACCACCGAATAGGTGTCTCCGTCCCAGGCGTCAGGTGTCAGGATGGTCCCTCTTCCTCGTTCGCAGAGGGCGTAAGCGCCTGGCCCCTGACGCCCGCCAAGTCCCATTCGTATTCGGCCCGAATAGACGTGATTGCGTCTCACCTCGTCGAACAGGTCAACATGCCACCGGGTCATTTGGGCGAGGAATTGCAGCGACACCCAGATCGGCAAGTGTGGCGCATTCAGAACCAGGTCGAGAGTGGTGCCCGGCGATGCCATCCCGGTGAACTCCCCCCGCATGCCGACGAGCACGGAAAACTGTGAAGTCTCCGCCGTTTCCCCGTCCCGGCCGCCCTCCGACTCCAACTCCTGGGCCCGCGCACCGGGTGTGACGACCCCGCTCCCCGCCAATACAATGACCATGAGCCACGCCGTCGCGCCGTTTCCCTTTCCGTACACCTTCCATCTCTCCCCTCGCGCGCGGCGCGATGACAAGGACCTGCTGCCACCGCCCACGGCCTGTTTCCTCTTCCAGGACTCCGTCCACACCATCCCTACCATCTCCGGATACGGGATGTTCCTCAGGGAAAGTGGTACAGGAGCGTCATCACGAACGAGTCGAAGAGGTCCGAGCTGGGCCGGTCCGCTCTTCCCATGGTTCCCTCGACGGCAAAGGTGACCGGCATGAGCGTGAGACCCACGCCGGCACCTATCCCGGACAGCAGGTAGGTGTCCCCGCGCTTGGATTCGGGTTCGGTCCCGATAATACCGACTCCGGCCTCGGCGAAGCCGTAGAAGCTGGGGCCGTCTCCTCTGCCGAATCCCGCCCTGAAACGGCCGGCAAGATGATAGTCGCGCCGGATTATGTCGGCATTCGGGGCTTGAGGATCGGCCTCGAACCGTATCACCTGGGCGTGGAGTTGTGCTCCCAACCACGAGCCCCTCTGGCCCGGAGTGTCCCATGTCGCCTGGATGCTTGCACCCGGAGACAGCAGCCCGAAATACTCGATTCGCGCCCCCACCGCGATGTTGAATAGGCCATCGTCCACCGCGGTGGAATTGGGGGTCTCCCGCTCCTGCCCGTGGAGGCCGGGGGCAAACGTTGCCGCCGCGATCACGGCTGCGAACACCCTGCGTGGCCCGGAACGCAGTTTCGCGCGTCCCGCGTGACGGTTGATCATTTCGGTCTCCCGTGAAGTTGGAGGGGCCACCTCAGTTCCCCCCATCCGATACGGCCGCGGCCTCCTTGGCCTTACGGACCATCTCGCGCACGTCGGCCAGCAGCTTCCGAGCGTCGTAGACGATTCCGTCCTTGATCGTGTACTTGATGCCGCCCACCCGCTCCACCTCGCCGGTCTCGTCGTTGAGCTTCACGGCGCCGTTTCCGTACAGGACCTTGAGGTTCTGAAGCGGGTTTTCGTCCACCACCACCATGTCGGCCTTGAGTCCGGCCCGCAGAATACCGAAGTCGATCTTCGAGCCCTTGGGATCGTGGAGTTCCTCTGCACCGAACAGCGTGGCCGAACGGATGACCTCGACGGGGTGGAACCCGGCCTCGCGCAGCAGTTCCAGCTCACGGATGTAGTCGAAGCCGTAGAGCTTGTAGATGAAGCCGGAATCGGAACCGGTCGTGACCCGGCCGCCGGCGTTCTTGTAGTCGTTGAGGAAGTGCATCCACTTCTGGAAGAAGCGCTTCCAGTGGTACTCGTCCTCGCTCGTCCAGTAGAACCAGTAGGACCCGTGGGCAATGCGCGACGGCTGGTAGAAGTCCCACTGGCTGGGCAGCGTGTACTCGTCGTGGAAGTCGGCCTCGCGGGAGCGCATCACGTCGCGGCTGGCCTCGTAGATCGTCATCGTGGGGTCGAGGCCGAAGTCGAGCTCGAGGAACCGGTCGATGAGGTCGTTCCACTGCTCGGATCCCGGCTCGGCGGCCTGGTTCCAGAGGCGTCCCACGTTGCCGAAGCGGTGCTGCTCGTCCTGGTAGTTGTAGTCGAGCGGCCAGTCCTGGACGCTGTAGTCGGTCAGCATCGACTCCATGAGGCCGTAGTAGTGGGTCATCATGTCGAGCCCGACTTCGGCAGCGTCGAGGGCGGTCATGCGCACCACGCCCATCTGGCCGAGGTGGGCGACGCTGCCGAGCCCGAACTTCTTCGCCTCGTCGATCACCGCGGCCATGATGTCGGGGTCCATCGCGCCGAGCTTGAGGCCGTCGATCTTCGCGCCGTCCACGTCGACCTGGGCGGCCCATCGTACCCATTCACGCGCCTTCTCGGGGGAGTCGACCGGGCCCTCGTCCCAGGCCTCGCCGGGGCGGGCGTAGGTGAACATGCGGGGGGCCACGATCTCGTTGCGCGCGGCCAGGGCCTTCTCCTGCAGCGCCCACATCATGGGGCCGTGGCCGACCCCGCGCGAGGTGGTGATCCCGTGTCCCATCCACAGCTTGTAGACGTACTCGGGCTGGCGCGCCTTGCCCGCGCCGCCGGTGTGCGCGTGCATGTCCACGAAGCCGGGCAGGATGTACATGCCGGTCATGTCCATCTCTTTGGTGGCACCCGAGGGGCGGCGGTTCTCGTTGATCGGGACGCCGGGATATCCAACTGTCTGGATCTGGGATATACGATCACCCTCGATCACTATATCCACGGGGCCGATGGGGGGCGCTCCCGTGCCGTCGATGATGGTGGCGCCGCGCAGGATGAGCCGTTCGTGGGGGCCGTCTCCCTCGTCGGCGCCGCGGGGCGTGGTGGTCTCCATCTGGGCCGAGAGGGCAGAGGGAAGGGGCAGGCCGATGGCTGCGAGGAATGCGAACATGCGGATCGGGCCGCGCGGGAGCTCCATTCGAACCTCCAGGTGGGTGCTTGGTGCTGTGATGGGAAGGGTCCCAATGTAAGGTGGGATACTACCGCGTGGACAGAAGTGGCGGGCCGGATTAGCGTCCCTTATGGCCCGAAACGACGCCCAGGAGGCCGGTTCGCAGGTATCCGGCGGAGTTGACCCGGGGGAGCTGAGCCTTGAGGAGGCAGCCACCGAGGCCGCCCGGCTCCGCCCGGAGATCGAACGCCACAACCGTCTCTACCACATCGAGTCGAGTCCCGAGATCTCCGATTCGGCGTACGACGCCCTCTTCCGGCGCCTGCAGGCACTCGAAGCGGCCCATCCGTCGCTTGCCACCCCCGACTCGCCCACGCAGCGGGTGGGGGCGGACCCGCTGGAGAGCCTCCCGAGCGTCGCCCACGCCGCGCTCATGCTGTCCCTCGACTCGGCGCGCGAGGAAGCCGAGGTGCGGCGCTTCGACGAGAGGCTGCGCAAAGCGCTCGGGGACGAGGAGATCCGGTACATCCTGGAGCCGAAGCTCGACGGGGCGTCCCTGGAGCTGGTCTACCTGAACGGGGTGCTGGAGCGGGCGGTGACCCGCGGCAACGGCAGCGTGGGCGAGGGGGTGACCGAAAACGTGCGCACGATCCCGACGGTCCCCCTGCGACTCCGCGAGGAAGAGCGGCCGGCCCCCGCGTTCCTCTCCGTGCGGGGCGAGGCGATGATGTACCTCAGCGACTTCGAAACCCTCAACCAGCGGCGGATCGAGGCGGGACAGCCGCCGTACCAGAACCCGCGAAATGCGACTTCGGGGGCGCTCCGGCAGCTGGACTCGCGGATCACGGCCAGCAGACCGCTGACCGTTTTGGCCTACGATGTGATGGTCGTGGAGGGGGTGACCTTCGAGACGGATTCGGAGGGGGTCGCCGCGTTGAGAGAGTGGGGACTGCAAACGCCCGAACGGGTGACTGTGGCCGATTCGGTTGACGAGATCGTCGCCTATCACCGTGCCTTCGGCGCGGTCCGGGACTCACTCGACTACGAGATCGACGGGGTGGTGGTCAAGCTGGACGCCGTGGCGCCCCGAGCCGTGCTGGGAAGCACCTCGCACCACCCGAGGTGGGCGATCGCCTTCAAGTTCGAGCCGCGCAAGGAGGTCACTCGCATCGACCGGATCTTCGTGTCGGTGGGGCGCACGGGGGTGCTCACCCCGGTGGCGCTGCTGCGTCCGGTGGAGGTGGGTGGGGTGACCGTGTCGAGGGCGTCGCTGCACAATCGCGAAGAACTGGAGCGCAAGGATGTGCGCGAGGGCGACATGGTACGGGTCCAGCGCGCGGGCGACGTCATTCCGCAGGTGGTGGAGCGGATCGACGAGGAAGGGCGCACGCGGAGCGAGGCCTTCGCCATGCCCACGGCGTGTCCGTCGTGCGGGACGGAACCCGTGGAGAAGGGGCCGTTCACGGTGTGCCCGAACCACTTCGGGTGCCGGGCGCAGCTGAAGGGGCGGATCACGCACTTCGGGGCGAGGGGTGCGCTGGACATCGAGGGGCTGGGGGAGGAGACGGCGTCGCTGCTCGTGGACGAGGGCCTCGTGAAGGAGCTTGCGGACCTGTTCGATCTGAAGGAGGAGGACCTGGTGCCGCTTGAGGGGTTCGCCGAGGTGTCGGCCCGCAATCTGGTCGAGGGGATCAGGAGGCGAAGGGAGGTCGAGCTGGCGCGGTTTCTGGTGGGGTTGGGGATTCCCGAAGTGGGAGTGGCGGTGGCGCGCGATCTTGCGATGCATTTCCGGGGGATCGAGGCGTTGCGCGGTGCGTCCGCCGAGGCGCTGGAGGAGATCCACGGGGTGGGGGACAAGATGTCGGCGGCGATCAGGGGCTTTCTGGGGACGCCGGATGTGCGTGAGGCGGTGGACCGGTTGCTGGCGAAGGGGTTCCGGTTCAGCGTGCCGGTGGCACCGGTTGTGGGGGATGAGGGGGGGTGGGGGGGGAAGACGGTGGTCCTGACGGGCGCGTTGGAGTCGTTCTCGCGCGGAGAACTGAAGCGGGTGCTGGAGGGGTTGGGCGCTCGCGTGACGGGGTCGGTGAGCGGTCGAACGGACTTCCTGATCGCCGGGGAGAACCCCGGATCCAAGTTCGACAAGGCGCGGCGGTTGGGGGTGGAGGTGCTGAATGAGGAGCAGCTGGTGGAGCGTCTGGAGGAGCGCCCGCGGTGACGAACGCTGAGCTCGGCGGGTTCGTCGCAGAGCTGGCCGACCTCATGGCCCTGAATGGCGCCGACCGTCACCGGGTGTCGCACTATCGCCGCGCGGCGACGGCGATACGCCGGTTCGACCATTCGCTCGCTGCGCTGATCGAGGGGGGTGCCGACCTGTCGCAGGTGCCGGGGATCGGGAAGGGGTTGGCGGGATACCTGGGCGACCTGGTCCGGGACGGCATGTCACCGCGCCTGGAGCGCTACCGGGGGAGGGTCCCGGCGGGGGTGCGGGACTTGCTCCGTCTGGATGGGATCGGCGTCACACGGGCGCGGGCCCTTCGGGACGCCGGGGTCGACTCGGTGGCGAAGCTGGGGGAAGCGCTGGCCAACGGGGAACTTCGCGGCGTGGGCGGCTTCGGGCCGGCGGTGCTCGGCCGGGTGCAGCGTGGTCTGGCAGCGATGGCAGCTCTGTCGGGCAAGTCGCTTCTGTCGGAAGCCGACCGTGCGGTGGGGAAAGTCCTGGCGTCCCTGCGAGGTGCGGGACTCGTTGCGGAGGTGGCGGGAGAAGTGCGCCGCCGCCTGGAGATCGTGGGCGCGGTCGACATCGTGTGCGCCGCCGATCCGGAGGCGTTGTGGACGGCAGCCGGGAACTGCCCCGGGGCGACCATCTCCGGCACGCAAGGCGGCAACCCGGTTGAAGCCTCCGTTGACGGCGTGCGTGCCCGGTTGTGGGCCCTGCCTCGCGGGGTGATCGGTGCCGTGGCTCATCACCTGACGGGCCCGACGGAGTACCTGGACGCGCTTGAGGAGCGGGCGCGCGCCAAAGGGCTCGATCTGACTCCGGCCGGGCTCAATGGCACCGAGGGAGCGAACGATGCGGAGGACGCCATCTACACGGCCCTGGGCCTGCCGTGGATCCCGCCCGAACTCCGCGAGGACGCGGCCACGCTGGCCCGGGCCGATCGCGGCCTTCCCCGCGTGGTCGAGCGCGGCGACATCAAGGGCGACCTCCACATGCACACGACCTGGAGCGACGGAACCGCCACGGTGCGACGCATGGTGCAGGCGGCGGTGGGGAGGGGATACCAATACGTTGCGATCACCGACCACTCGCCATCGACCGGTGTGGTCGCGGGTGTGGATGCGGCCGGGCTGCGAGCCCAGGCCGCCGAGATCGCGCGCGTGCAGGAAGATCATCCCGGGCTCCGGATTCTGCGTGGTTGCGAGGTGGACATCCTGCCCGATGGCACCCTTGATCTCGACGACGAGATCCTGTCCGAACTTGACGTGGTCCTCGCGTCGGTCCACTCGGTCTTCGACATGACCGCCGCCCGCATGACCGACCGAATCATCCGGGCGATGGAGAACCCGTTCGTTGACGTGCTCGGTCACCTGACGGGGAGGAAGCTGGGGCGGCGCGCGTCGTACCCGGTCGATGTGGGAGAAATCCTCCGCGCGGCCCACCATCTGGATGTCGCCGTGGAGGTCAACGGCAGCCCGCGGCGACTCGATCTGGACCATCGCGGTTTATCTTTGTGTGGAGAGTTGGGCGTTGGAGTCGTTGTGAGTTCCGACGCCCACTCGGTAACTGGGCTGGACAATGTGAACTACGCCGTCGACCAGGCGCGGAGGGGTTGGTTGCAGAGCAGTCAGATCGTCAACACGGGTACGCTCGACGAAGTGTCGAGGTGGATCGGCCGGAGGCGCGGTTGAGCGACCCGGTGTTGTATGTCCTGATTCTGGTGGGCGGGTGCGGAGCCCTCTACTTCGGTGCGGAGTGGTTGGTGAGGGGGGCCGCGAGGATTGCCTCCAACATGGGTATCAGCCCGATCGTCGTGGGGCTCACGCTGGTCTCGCTGGGGACTTCGGCGCCGGAACTGGTGGTGGGGATCGCCGCCGCGCTCGAGGACAAGGTGGGGGTGCTGATGGGCAACGTGATGGGGTCGAACCTCGCCAACATCGGCCTGATCCTGGGCGCCACCGCAGTGATCAGGCCGCTGGCGGTGGCGGACCGGGTCATCAGCCGGGATGTGCCGATCATGGTGCTCGTTACGATTCTCGTGTACCCGCTGGTGCTGGACAACTCGGTGGACCTGGGCGACGGGGTGATCCTTCTTGTGCTGCTGGTCGTGTATGTCGCCTTCACCTTCCGCACCGCCGAGGAGGACATGCCCGAGTTGCGGGAGGAACCGAAGGAACCGGGCGAGGACGCGCCGGAACGTGAGGACGCGCGGGGAACCCTGGCGAATCTGGGCCTGGTCGCGGCGGGCGCCATCGGGCTCGCGTTCGGGGGTGGAGCGATCGTTGAAGGCGCATCCAACCTGGCGATCATCATGGGGGTGAGCGAGGAGGTGGTCGGTCTCACCATCGTGGCCGTCGGGACCTCCCTCCCGGAACTCGTGACCGCGATCGTTGCCGCGGCACGCAAGCAGACGGACATAGCGGTCGGCAACATCGTGGGATCCAACATCTTCAATCTGACCGCAGTCCTGGGCGCGTCGGCGCTGGTGCGCGAGTTGACGGTGGATCCGACGATTCTGGCGCGCCAGCTCCCGGCGGTCTTCATCGTCTCGCTGCTGGTGTGGCCGATCGCGGCCAGCGCCCGCAAGGTCAGACGCTCGGAGGGCGTGCTGCTGCTGGCGGCCTACTTCGGGTTCATGATCTGGATCACCGTTGCCTGACGAACTGTCCGGCAAGGTGTCCATGGAGGGCTGGGCCGCCAGGCTGTCTCGGGTCGAGTCACGGAATGTCACCTTCCTCGGCACCCCTCCGCCCTTCTGGACGCACGCCGCAGGGGGTGCGGTCCGCGACGCGTCGGGCCGAACCTATCTGGACTTCTCCGGCGCATTCGGCGTGGCACTGGCAGGGCACCGCCACGGGCTTGTCGTGGACCGGATCCGGGAACAGGCGGAGCGCCTGGTCCACGGCATGGGGGACATACATCCGCCGGCGGTCAAGGTCGAGTTCATGGAGGCGCTGGCCGCGCTGCTCCCATGGCCCTCGTCGAGGACGATTCTGGGGCTGAGCGGCTCGGACGCCGTCGAGGCTGCGCTGAAGACGGCCCAACTCGCCACCGGCCGACCCGGGGTCATCGCCTTCGAAGGGAGCTATCACGGATTGACCCTGGGGGCGCTCGCGGCCACCGACCGGGAGCACTTTCGCCGCCCCTTCACCGCGCGGCTTGCGGATCACGTGCGTTTCGTGCCCTTCCCGACTACGCCGGGCGAGGCCAGAGCGGTATTGGCTCAGGTCTCGGAACTGCTCGGGGGGAAGGCCCCGGCACCGGTGGGCGCAGTGATCGTGGAACCGATCCAGGGGCGTGCGGGTGTCCGGATCCCGCCCCTTGGCTTCCTCGCGGAGCTTGGGAGGCGGGTGCGCGCGGGCGGTGCGCTGCTGGTCGCCGACGAGATCTTCACCGGCCTGGGGCGTACAGGAACCCTCTTCGCCTGCGACCACGAAGGGGTCGTCCCGGATCTCATGTGTCTGGGAAAGGCGCTGGGCGGCGGCATGCCGCTTTCGGCGTGCTGTGGTCCCCGGGAGGTCATGGACGCCTGGCCGCCGTCCACGGGGGAAGCCATTCACACGGGTACCTTCCTGGGCCATCCGCTGAGCTGCGTGGCGGGACTGGCGTTCCTTGCCGTCCTCGAAGCTGACGACCTGGCAGGGCGGGCGGGGCGGTTGGGAACCCACGCCCTCGACTACCTGACGGCGGCCCTCGAGGGATGCGAGCGGGTGTTGGAGGTGCGCGGCAGGGGGCTGATGCTGGGAGTGGAACTGCGCGGGCGTGGAGGTCCGGCACCCGGGGGTGAGGTGGCCGGGCGGGCCTTGGACCGGGGACTAATCGTGCTCCCGGCGGGGAGGAGTGGCGAAGTCGTGGAATTGACGCCGCCGGCGACTCTCACGCGCAAGGAACTGGAGAGCGGACTGCGAATCCTCGCCGGTGTGATCCGCTCAGCGGGCTGAGGTGGCGAAGTCGATGCGCTCCGCCAGATTGAGGTCCCGCTCGGTCACGCCACCGGCGTCGTGGGACCACATCCTGAGAAGGACTCTGTCGTAGCGAACGCTGATGTCGGGGTGGTGATTCAACTCGTCCGCGATTGTGGCCACCCGGTTGACGAACACGATGGCACTCCGGAACGAGCCGAAGGAGTATTCCTTGAGTATGGCGCCGTCGCGAAATCGCCACCTTGGGTGTGCAGCCGCCCAAGCTTCGATCACTTCCATTGGGAGTTTCTCTGCCATCAGCGTATCCTCCCGTTGCGACAACCGTTGCCGGGCTAATGAACCCGCACCCGAGCCACCTAAACATAACGGCACGGGAAGCCGGGACGCACCTGCAGCCGGGGACTGGGGAACCGTCCTGTGTTGATCGGTCGGCAAGAGTCCCGTCTGGCCCAACCCTCGTTCCCATCAACTGACCGGAGTCCCACGGCGAATGGCGCGCGCGTTCCCAGCCGTTGACGACACGGACCTGCCCATCGACAATCCCCCATGGCCACACTCCAGGAACTGCTCCAGCGCTCCAGCCGCACTTTTGCCGTAGGGATCGGCCTGCTCCCCACGCAGCTGAGGGAGGAAATCTCGGTCGCGTATCTGCTGCTCCGCGTCTCCGACTACCTGGAGGACAACCGGGAACTCGATGACGACGAGAAGATCGCCTTGCTGGGAGATTGGAGGCGCGTGCTCGCCGGCGGCGGTGCGCGAACGTTCGTCGACCGTCTGGCGGGTGCGGCGGAGGACACGCCGGACGCCTTTGTGGCCCGTCACACGGCGACCGTGTTGCGTGGTCTCAACGAACTGGATTCGGACGCTCGCGAAATCCTGGTCCGCCGCGTCCGCGAGTCGAGCGCGGGGATGGCGCGCTGGACCGGACGGGGGCCCGTTTTCGGGACCGAAGCGGATCTGGATGACTATATGCACGAGGTGGCCGGCCGGGTCGGACACCTTCTCACGGAACTCTTCGTGCTACGGATTCCCGCATTGGGGCGCGAGAGCGAGCGGATGATGCGCCTCGGCCGGGAGTTCGGACTGGCCCTCCAGACCGTCAATGTGATTCGGGGACTGCACGAGGACCGCGATCGTGGATGGATCTACGTTCCGGTGGCCTTTGTTCCCGATCCGGAAACGAGCCCCGGGGAACTCTTCGATCCAAGCAATCGCCAGGCGGCCTTGGCGGTTCTGGCCCGGCTGGTCGGCAAGGCGGAGCGCCACCTCGATGCCGCTCGCGCGTACATACGCCTCATTCCCAGACGGCATCACCGGGTGAGGCTCTTCTGCCTGCTCCCGCTCCTCTACGCGGTGCGCACGCTCGCGCTGAGCCGGGACAACCCGGATGTCCTCGAGCGGGAGACCAAGATGACCCGGGGCGAAGTGGTCGGCATCACGCGCAAGGCCTGGACTCTGGGATTCTCGAACCGTTGGATCGACTGGTACTGTCGGCGCCTGAGTATCCGCGCTTGATCGCCTATTGACCCTCGCCCGGGAAACCGATACGATTAAGGTCTTGCTGCGGGGTGGAGCAGTCTGGTAGCTCATCGGGCTCATAACCCGAAGGTCGCGGGTTCGAATCCCGCCCCCGCTATGACTGCATCGGA
>JAPPGM010000176.1 GCA_028874995.1 Gemmatimonadota bacterium
TGGCAAGGCGCGACGAGAGGTGAATAGCAGAGCTATTCGCCCGAGGAGCAACGCAGAGCGAAGCTGACAAGGAGCCGAGAGTATGGCGAACATTACATTCTGTAAAGCACGGTTTACATTGTGGCCAGGTGAGCGTAGCGGCCCAGCGCGGATGCATCGCCGCTCGAATGCCGTGAGGGTTTTTTCCGCGGGCTGCCAGGGCGAACCCGGCAATGCTCTTCATCGCACTCTCCGGTACTGTCCCATGAACCCCAGATCCACCGCGGTGACACCGGCGACCGGCTCGACGGTGAAGGTCGCGAACGAGCTCCCGTACGCCTGACCGTCCCCGCCGTCAAAGTAGAGGCGGAACACGTCGTGGTTCCAGTGCTCCATGTCTCCCGAGAAGGTGCCGGGTTCCCCGAAGTGGAGCCTGAGGCGACCGCCCGCGGCCTCTTCCACGACGGCATGACCGGCGCCATGAATATCCGCATATCGACCCACGTATTCCTTAATGGGCCTCGTCGGACTGGTGCCGTCAACGCGCGCGGAATCCTGGGCGGCCAAGGTCCGCTCGACCTGCTCCAGGATCGCACCCGTGCGCTCCATGACCGTGCCGTGCCAGTCGCGCGGTTCGGCCCCCAACAGATGGGCAAAGACCCGCGCCGCGATCTCGTGGTGGGGATAGTAGGGCGTCCACAGGCTGCCGTTGGCCAGCACCACCACCCCGGCCCCGATCTCCGGCAACATGGCCGCGTAAGCCGGAAACCCGAAGATCCCACCCCCGTGCGAGATATGGACGCGGCCCTCGAAGGTCGTCCGGCTCCACCCGAGCCCGTAGGTGCCCGCGGCGCTGTCCGCGAAGATGAAGCTGGTGCCGGCATCGACCAGGGGGGCGTGCATCTCCGCCACCGTCGCCTCCCCGAGCACCGCGCGCCCGCCGAACCGGCCCCCGGCGAGCTGCATGCGCAGCCAGTTCGCCATCTCGGCCGCGCTCGACACCACGCTCCCCGCCGCCTGCATGTTGTCGTAGGACTGCCAGGAGAGGACCCGGCGCTCGCCATCCCGGTCCACCCCATGTGGCATTGCGACGTTCTTCCCGGGCGCGTCCGCGATTCCGGGCGTGCCCGCGGGCGCCGTGCCCAGGAAGGTCGGGGCGACGAACGGCCCGTCCCACACTTCGAACGGACTCGCGCGGCTGTCCCGCATTTCGAGCGGGTCGAAGAGGCGCTCCCGCACCCACTCCCCCCACCCCTTCTCCGTCACGGCCTCGACCACCAACCCGGCCACGCCGTAGCCGTGATTGCTGTAGCTGTGGCCCTCGCCGGGCACTCCGAAGTTGTCCAGCAGACGCGCCCGCTCCGCCACCTCCCGCCCTCCCATGACGGCCAGCACGGGGAACGCGTCGCCCGGCATTCCGGACGTGTGCGCGAGCAGGTCGCGGATCGTCATCCGGCGCGTGGCCTCCGGGTCCTTCACGCGGAACCATGGCAGGTGCTCGACGACCGGGTCGTCCCAGTCCACCAGCCCGTCGTCGACCAGCGCCCCGATCGCGGCCGCCCCGAACGACTTGGAGACCGAGCCGATCTGGAAGAGGGTGTGCTCGTCGACAGGGTCGTCCCGGCCGAGTTCCTTCACTCCGAACCCCTCGGCGAAGACGACTTCGTCCCCGTGCACCACGGCGACCGCCAGCCCCGGGAGGTCCCAGTCGGCCATGGACGCGCGGATGTAGTCGGCGAGGCCGTCGAGGTCGTCGCGTGAGGCGTCCCGGCAGGCCGTCACCGAGCCGACTGCGAGTCCGGCAAGCGTGATCGCCAGACCAACGCGCCGCGTGACCCACCGGCCTCCCCCCTCACCCCCCATTGAACACGAAGTAGTCATGAATCGCCCGTGCTATGTGCGCGATCACCGGCTCGCGGTCCGCATACGTCTCGATCGCCGACTCCTTGATGTACACGACCGCCACCACGTGCCCCGCGTCGCCCGGCAGGTCGATGATGCCGACGTCGTTGGTGGTCTGACCGATGGTGCCGGTCTTGTGGGCCACCTGCGTGCCGGGGGGCAGCACGCCCTTGAGGCGCCCCTCGCCGGTCCGGCACCGGTACATGATGTCGATGAGCAGCGCGGAACTCTCCTCCGAAAGCAGCTCCCGATTCCAGATCTTCGTGAGCAGTTCGGCCATGGCGGCGGGGGTGGAGGTGTCGCGCGGGTCGGGGTTGAAGGCGGCGTTCAGGGCCGCGATGTCCGCATCGGTCCGCTCCGCATCCAGGAGCTTCCGGTAGGGACCGGGGTCGATGCGGTTCGCCTCGCTGACCTCGGCGGCGCCGAGCCAGTTGGCGATCAGGGCCCAGGTGGGGCGATCGACGCGGATTCCGTCGATCCCGGCATCGGTCATGCGTCCGGTCACGGCCGCCGCGCCCCCCGCCACGCGCATGAGCACGTCGGTGGCGATGTTGTCGCTGGTCTGGAGCATCATCTCGAGCAGGTTGTGGATGGAGATCTGAAGGCCCGGATCGTCGATGAGGTCGCTGATGGTGCTGGCGGTGAGGTACACGTCCCGCTGCTCGATCTCGACCATGTCGCCGAGCGCGATCTCGCCCGCGTCGACCATGGACAGGATCCGCACCGCGATGGGGACCTTGTAGGTGCTCGCCATGGGGAAGCGCTGGTCGCCGTTGAGGGTGAAACCGCGTCCCGTTTCGAGGTGGTGGGCCGCGACGCCGACGGTGCCGCGGGCGGCTTCGGCGAGGCGCGCGACCTCGGCGGCGAGAGGGGCAAGGCCGGGGTCGTCGACCTGGATCTGGAAGTGCTGGGCGGCTGCGGGGGCGGGGCTGGTGGCGGCTGAAACGCACAGGGCCAGAGCGGTTCGGCGTAACGAAGAGGATGAGGCACGCCGTGGGCGGCGGAGCCGGGGGTGGAGGCGATCCATGTCAACTCCAGATGACAAAAAGGAAATTGGGGATTACATGAGGCACTCCCCACCTTAGGTTCGCGGCCGCGCGGCGCGCCAGAGTACGGGGAGGCGGGGGATTGGCGGGTAGGCGGACCGCTTCAAATGAGCCGGCTGGGAATCGAACCCAGGACCTACGGATTAAAAGTCCGTTGCTCTGCCAACTGAGCTACCGGCTCGCCGAAAAGGTAACCCCGGCCGCGGTCCGGCGGGACACTTCCGGCTTCCGGCCGGCGCAGGCCGGTGGATCATGCATCGCCGCCGCGGCGCGTGGAATTGCCGTCAGCGGACTGATTCGTCCGCGAGGGGCAGCTCCAATTGCAACAGTCCGAAGGTGGTGCGGTGGTGTGGCGTCAGCCCCTCCTCCCGTACCGCACGCCGGTGCCGCCGGGTGGCGTAGCCCATGTTCCGCTCCCACCCGTACGCCGCGTAACGGGGGGCCAGGCGCCTCATGAGGCGGTCGCGGCAGACCTTGGCCACGATCGATGCGCAGGCGACCGAATGGATGAGCGCGTCGCCACCCACCACCGCCTCGTGCTCCCAGGCGAGGCCGCGAACCGGCAGCCCGTCAACCACCACGTGATCCGGCTGAACGGGCAGCCGGGTGAGGGCCCGGGTCATGGCCCGCGTGGTGGCCTGGAGGATGTTGTGGCGGTCGATCTCCCGCACGGAGGCCGCCCCGAGTGAAACGGCTGCGGCCCGCTCGTGGATGTCGCGCGCGATCTCGGACCGTTGAGGCGGGGTCAGGACCTTCGAATCGGCGGCCCCGTCGATGACCACTCCTTCGGTCAGGATGACGGCGGCCGCGACCACGGGTCCCGCGATTGGGCCCCGGCCGACCTCGTCCACTCCTGCCACCTTGACGAGATTGCGCCGCCAGAACCCGCGCTCGTACTCGAGGATGTCGCCGGGGGCGGGGGTGGGAGACACCGCTCCGGTGTCGGCGACGCTCAGTGCGGCTTGTAGGTCCGCTTTTCCTTGATCCGGGCGGCCTTGCCTCGCAGTCCCCTCAGGTAGTACAGCTTGGCCCTGCGCACCCGTCCGCGCCGCACGATCTCGACGCCGCCGACGGTGGGCGCGTGGACCGGGAAGACGCGCTCGACTCCGATGCCGCCGGAGATCTTGCGGACCGTGAACGTCTCGCCCATCCCCGAGCCGCGCCGCCCCAGACAGACGCCCTCGAAGACCTGGATCCGTTCCTTCTGTCCCTCGCGGACCCGGTAGAGGACCTTGATGGTGTCGCCCGGCGCGAAGTCGGGAAGGTCGCTGCGCGCCTGTTCCATATCCAGCTGGTGGAGGATGTCCGCCATGGCCGGGCTCCTCTTCGTGAATTCGTTACCGTTTCGCGTCTTCAGCGCTAACAGTCCGTGGAAAAACCCCCGGAGCATTGGAGCGGTGATTCCTCCACGGACTGCTGGCCAGCAAAGATAGATTCGCCGGGGATCTTTTGGAAGGGCCGTGGGGTCCTAAAATGTGTCGTACGGATTTGGAAATCCCCTCGTTTGGAACATGTTCGGTCACCGGCAACGATTCCGGCTCCCGATGTGTCCAAGAGAACAACACCCTCGGAACCCTCGGCACGGAGAAGGCACAATGAGAAGGCACGGCACGGACATCATGGCGATCGGAGCAATTCTGGCAGGCGCGGCGATCGGAGCCGGCGGCACCCTCGCCTTCGTGGGCGATTCCCCCGACAACCGGTCGGTAACGGCGTGGGATTGCGAGTCCATCCTCGTAAGCGCAGGCTCGCTGCAGTCGGTGCGGATCTACACGGCGGGGCGCAACGGGGAACTCCGGAAGAAGAAGTGCCCGAGAACGATCGCGAGCACCGTCTTCGTGGAGCGACCCGTGAGAACCGTCGACATGGCTCTCCAGGCGCGGCTGCAGGCCACGGCTCAGGCACTGGCCGAGGCGCGGACGAGACAGGAGGTCGTCCGGGCGCTGGAGAACCGTGTCAGGGAAACCGACCGTGCCTTCCGCGGTGATCGCGCCGCCGAGTCAGCCGAGGCTGCCGGGAACCGCTAGCGGCGCCAGCCCCACAACGAGTCCATCGCACTACCCCGCCAGCCGCTTCGGCGGACTGGCCTCGGATCGTCAGGTCTCCCCGCGCCGTTGCCGCGTAAGCCGCTCCGACGCCGCCCTCCGCCACGCCTCGATCCTCCGGTGATCGCCGCTCCGCAGAACGTCCGGTACGCGGTGTCCCCGGTACTCGGCGGGACGCGTGTACGAGGGCGCCGAGATCGCGTCTCCGTCGTAGAAGGAGTCCGAAGACGCGGACTCGTGGTCGCCGAGGGCGCCGGGCAGCAGCCGCACCACCGCATCGGTCACCGCGAGCGCCGCGACCTCCCCGCCCGACACCACGAAGTCCCCGATCGACAGCTCTTCCGTGGCCAGATGGTCGGCGACGCGCTGGTCGACATCCTTGTAGTGACCGCACAGCAGCGTGACTTCGGGTTCCAGTGAGAGACGCACCGCGTCGTCGTGGCGGAATCGCCTGCCGCGCGCCGACATGAGGATGATCGGGCCGCGGGGCGCGAGATCGTCGACGGCTTCGAAGAAGGGTTCCGGTTTCATGACCATGCCGGCGCCGCCGCCGTACGGAATGTCGTCGACGGTGCGGTGCACGTCGTGCGTGTAGTCGCGCAGGTCGATCACGCGATAGGAGACGAGCCCCGCCTTCGCGGCCCGGCCGGGGATGCTCGCCTCCAGCGGCGCGCCGAAGAAGCCGGGGAAGATGGTCACGATGTTGATCCGGATCACGGCAGCAGTCCCTCCGGCGGGTCGACCACGACACGGCGCCGCTCCCGGTCGAACTCCACCACCACCCGGCGGTCCAGCGGAAGCAGGATATCGCCGTCGGGTCCGGTTACCTCGAGCAGGTGGGACGGGCGTACGGGGTAGACTTCCTTCACGGTACCGAGCACGGATTCGCCGCGGGTCACCACGGCCGCCCCGAGGAGTTCGTGGTAGAAGATCTCGTCCTCGGCCAGCTCGTCGATCGTCTCGAAGGGACGGAGCAGATAGAGGCCGCGGAGACGTTCCGCCGCTTCCCGGTCGTCCACCCCCGCGAATCTGGCCAGGAAGCCCTTCCGGTAGGGGCGGACCGAGTCGATGGTGAGTTCCGGCAGGTCGGGCGAAGGATTCTCGCCGTCTTCGTCGCCGGGGAGATGCACGGCACCGGGAATGAAGTGGCTATCGGGATAGTCCGTCAGCGGCCAGATGTAGAGTTCTCCCTTCGTGCCGTGGGCCTTGCTGAGATGACCCACCACGAGGAAAGGGGGATGGCCGCCCCCGGTCAAGGCTCAGGCGGTGTCGGAGTCGGCAGCCGCTTCGTCGGCGTCCGCGGCATCGGCTTCGGCGTCGTCCGCGTTGTCCGGATCGGCGTCGCCGTCGTCCGCGTCTTCGGTGTCGGCTTCAGCGGCGGCGTCCGCGGCGGCGGCGTCAGCAACTTCAGCGTCTTCGGCTGCGGCAGCGGCGGGGGTTTCGTCGACCGGAGCGTCGTCCGCCTCGCCGGCGGCCTCAACGTTTTCCGCTTCGTCGGCGATTCCCTCGGGGGCGGGGTGACCGTCTTCCGCCGGTGCCTCGGCCACACCCGCGTCGGGGGCTGTGGGAGCGACCTCGGCGACGTCTCCCGCGTCGGTGGCGGCTTCGACAACCTCCCCGTTCGCGGCGGCGGCCTCCGAGCCCGCATCGCCCTCCGCACGCACGCCTGCGAGCGCCACACTCTCGTCCCCGCCCGCGCGCGCCTTCGACACCAGGCTGCCCACCGTCGGCGAGAGGATGGCACCCTGGCCGACCCAGTACTCCACGCGCTCCAGGTCGACCTTCAGCGTGGCGGGGTGCCTGATCGGGTTGTAGTAGCCGACGATCTCGACGAAGCGGCCGTCGCGCGGGGCGCGGCTGTCTGTGACGACGATGCGGTAGTGGGGCTGCTTCTTCTTCCCCATCCGCCGGAGGCGAATCTTTACGGACATTGGCTCTGTTCGGTTCAGGTCTGTATGCGGGGCATGAGCCCCTTCATCTTGTTCAACATCTGTTCCATCTCGGCGAACCGCTTCATGAGGCGGTTCACCTCGGAGACGGGCCGGCCGCTGCCGCGGGCGATCCGTTTCCTGCGCGACCCGTTCAGGATCTCGGGACGACGGCGTTCCTCGGGCGTCATGGAGAGGATGATCGCCTCAATGTGTTTGATCTTTCTGGGGTCCACTTCGCCGACGGGCATCGTCCGGGCCGCCCCGGGCACCATCTTCATCAACTGGTCCAGGGGTCCCATCTTCTGCACCTGCCGCATGGCCACCAGGAAGTCCTCCAGGGTGAAGCGGCCCCGGCCCAGCACCTTCTCCTGCAGGGCCTCGGCCTCGCTCGCGTCGACCACCGCCTGGGCTCGCTCGACCAGTCCGACCACGTCTCCCTTCTGGAGGATCCGTCCGGCGATGCGCTGCGGGTCGACCGCCTCCAGCGCGCTCATCCCTTCGCCGGTTCCGACGAACTTGAGCGGCTTCCCCGTCACGCCGTGAATGGAGAGGGCCGCGCCGCCGCGGGCGTCGCCGTCCATCTTGGCCATGACGAACCCGGTCAGGTCCAGAACCTCGTCGAACCCCTGCGCGATCCGCACCGCCTCCTGGCCGGTCATGGCGTCGGCCACGAGAAGGATCTCGCGCGGCTTGAGCACCTCCTTGAGGCGCGCCAGCTCGTCCATGAGCGGCTCGTCGATCTGCAGCCTTCCGGCGGTATCGACGATGAGGACATCGGCCTTCGCGCGACGCGCCTGGCGATGTGCCTCGGCGGTCACTGAAACCGGGTCGGTGGCGCGGTCCTGGTGGTGAACCGGCACGTCGACCTGATCGCCCAGCACCCGCAGCTGATCGACCGCCGCGGGGCGGTGGAGGTCGCAGGCGGCGAGAAGAACGGACCGCCGCTGCCGGGTGAGCCGTCTGGCCAGCTTGGCGGCAGTCGAGGTCTTCCCGGACCCCTGCAGTCCCACCAGCATGATGACGGTCGGGGGTGCCGGCGACCACTGCAGCTCGTTCTCGCCTTCCCCGCCGATCAGACGGGCCAGCTCGTCGTGCACGATCTTGACGATCTGCTGGCCGGGCGACACGGATTTGAGGACCCGTTCGCCCATCGCCTTCTCCTGAACCCGGTTCAGGAATTCCCGTGTAACCCTGAAGTTGACATCGGCCTCCAAGAGGGCTCGGCGCACCTCCCGCAGGCCTTCCCGGATCATGGGTTCGGTGAGGAGCCCGCGTTGGCGGAAGCGTCCCAGAACCCCGTCCAGTTTCCTGCTCAGGTCTTCAAACATCGGTGTCCGCGATGGAAGCGGTACAGCCTTTAAGCATAGCTGGAACCGGAGTGGGATTCAACGTGCATTCACCTCCCGCGGATCACCTGGCTGCGCCTCGTCCCCACCGAGACCATCACGATGGGCGCACCCCCCAGCTCCTCGATGCGGTGCAGATAGGCGCGGGCGTTCGGCGGAAGGTCGCTCATGGCGCGCGCTTCGGTGGTGGGGGACTGCCAGCCGGGGAGCGTCTCGTAGACGGGTTCGGCGCGCTCCAGCTCACGGACGCAGGCTGGGAAGAGCGAGTGCGCGTCCCCGTCGATGCGGTAGCCGGTGGCGATCTTCAGTTCGGGCAAGGTGTCGAGCACGTCCAGCTTGGTGACGGCGATGCCGGTGAGGCCGTTCACGCGTGACGAATACGCTGCCAGCACCGCGTCGAACCAGCCGCAGCGGCGCGGCCGGCCGGTGGTGGCACCGAACTCGGCGCCGAGTTCGCGGATGTGTTCGTCCATGCCGGCGTCGAAGGCGCTGGGGAGCGGCCCGTTGCCGACGCGGGTGGTGTAGGCCTTGACCACGCCGACCACCGAATCGATCGCGGTGGGACCGATCCCGACCCCCACCGCCGCCCCACCCGCCGTGGTGTTGGACGAGGTCACGTAGGGGTAGGTGCCATGGTCGACATCCAGCGCGGTGCCCTGGGCGCCCTCGAGCAGGACGCGCTTGCCGGCCGCCAGCGCCCGCGCGATCTCGTCGCCCACGTCGGTGGCCACGGCGGGGAGGCGGTGGGCCAGCGCGAGCGAGTCCTCGACGGTTCCGGCCGTGTCGGGATCCGCGCCCAGCTGCCGCAGCCGCTCGCGCGCCCATTCGATCCCCCGCCCCACCCTGTCCGCCCCCCGCGCGCGGTCCAGAAGGTCGGCGATGCGCACCCCCCGCCGTCCCGTCTTGGCCTCGTACGCGGGACCGATCCCGCGCCCCGTCGTGCCGATCTTGCGGCGCGCGGCCGCCTCGGCCGCCACATCGAGCGCCTTGTGGTACGGGAAGACGACGTGCGCACGCGTGCTGATCCCGATGCGGCCGCCGGCATCGACCCCCCGTTCCGCCAGCCCGTCGAGCTCGCCGAAGAACTGGTCCACGTCCAGCACGACCCCGTTGCCGAGCAGGCATCGCTTCTCCGGATGAAGCACGCCGGACGGGACCTGGTGCAGCACGATGTGGTGCTCGCCCACGTGGACGGTGTGCCCCGCGTTGGCGCCGCCCTGGTAGCGCGCGATGACGTCCATGTCGCCGGCAAGCACATCGACCACCTTGCCCTTGCCCTCGTCTCCCCACTGGCACCCGACGATGACGGTGCACGCACCGGAGGGCGCCCGCGCGCCCATTCCTTCGCCCGTCACGCGCGCGCCAACGCCCCTTCCGCGAGGAGGCCCGCCCGGGTGAGGTGTTCCGCAACCTCACCGCGCCGACTTTCGGGGAGCGGTTTGAGGGGAGGCCTCGGCACGCCGCCGCGGTAGCCGAGGAGGTCGAGTCCGTACTTGACGCCGGCCACACCCATGCCGCCGACGATGGCGTTGTGCAGGGCGCCGACCCGGTGCTGGATCCGACCGGCGGCGGCCCTGTCGCCCGCCTGGAAGCGCGCCTGGATGCGGGCCGAGTCGACGGGTGCGAGGTTGGCCACGCCGAGGATTCCCCCGACCGCGCCGATCTCCAGCGCCGCGTAGAGAAGCGCACCGCTGCCCACCAGCACCTGGAAGCCGCGCGCGGTCTGCGTCACCAGCTCGCCCACGGTCTCGAGATTACCGCGCGAGTCCTTGATCCCGATGATCTTCTCGTGGACCGACAGTTCGGCCACCAGCCCCGCCGGGAAGTCGAGCGTGCTGAACCGGGTGGGCACCTGATAGAGGATGACCGGGATCGGTGCGGCGTCGGCCACGGCCAGGTAGTGGTCGCGGACGACGGCGGGGGTCATGGCGCCCTTGTAGAAGGCGGGCGGCTGCACGAGGGCCGCGTGGAAGCCGCGGTCGGCGGCCATGCGGGTCAGGCGCAGGGTGGTGCGCAGGGACTCGGCTCCGGTTCCGGCGACGAGGACCGTGTCGTCCGGGACGGACCGGGCGACCACGTCCCAGCAAAGGTCGCGTTCGCGCTCATCCAGGAAGACGGCTTCGCCCGTCGAGCCGCCGATGACGAGGCCGCGAATGCCGGTCGGCACCCACTTCTCGACGTTGCGCCTGAGGGCCACCGGGTCGACCTCGCCGGTGACGGGGTCGAAGGGGGTGGTGGTGGGGATCATCACTCCGCTGATGTCGATCTTGCTTCTCCTTCGGATCCTTGGGGGGCCGGGGTCAGGTTGGGGGAGCGAACGTCCCCATCTTCTCCCTGGCGAGCGCGAGCGTTTCGCCCGCTACCGCGCGGGCCCTTTCCCCCATTTCCATGACCCGTCCTTCCAGATCGGTCTCGCGGTCGAGGATGTCGGCGCGGCGCTCCCGCATCTCGCTGGTCAGGGCCACCAGCGCGTCCGCGGTGAGGCCCTTGAGATCAACGTAGCGCAAAGTACCCGCGAAGTAATCCCGCCGCATCTGGTCGGCCTCGTCCCGGTGGCCGCACGCACCCAGGAGGGTGAGCAGGTTATCGATGCCCGGACTGGCCTTGCGGTCGCCCCCATCTCCCGCGCCTGCCGCCGGCGCCGCTCCCGAGTCGGTCACCGCGGAACGGATCTTCCGGCGGATCGAATCCTCCTCCTCGAAGAGGCCGATGTAGTGCTTCGGACCTAGGCTCTTGCTCATCTTGCGGGTCGGGTCGGCCGTGGAGAGGACCTTGGTGATGGGCGTGTGCAGGGTCTCTGGCTCGGGGAACAGATGGCCGAAACGCGAGTTGAAGCGCCGCGCGATGCCGCGGCTCAGCTCGAGGTGCTGCGACTGGTCCTGCCCGACGGGAACGCAGTCGGCGCGGTAGGCCAGGATGTCGGCGGCCTGGAGGACGGGGTAGAAGAGGAGGCCGGCCGATATGAAATCGCCGTCGTCCTCGGCGAGTCCGGTTCTGAGCAGGCCGGATTTCTCCTTGAACTGGGTCATGCGGGAGAGGTCGCCGAGCGACGTGAGCGTCGCGAGCATCCAGCACAGTTCGGTCTGTTCGGGGACGGTCGACTGGACGTAGACGATCGTGCGGTCCGGGTCGATGCCGGCCGCAAGCAGGCTGACGAACATCCCGGTCGACGCAGCGCGCAACTCGGCCGCGTCGTAGGGCGCCGTCATGGCGTGCAGGTCCACGACGCAGTAGATGCAATCGCACTCGTCCTGCAGCCGGACCCAGTTCTGCACGGCGCCGAAGTAGTTGCCGATGGTCATGACGGCGGTGGGCTGGATGCCGGAGTAGACGCGTTTGCGGGGGGGCATGGGGTGGGGGGGAGTGGAAGGTCGGTGGGCGGAGGGTCCCGCGGCGGAGAGAACGGCTGGCGAAACCGCCGCGTTAAGGCGGAGTGCTAAGTTAGCGGAGCGTGGCCGCGAGTTCGACCCTCTCCGGGGGCGAGCGGCGCGTGGACAGGGTCGGTCGCGCCTCGAGAGGGGTGAGGCTCGTGGGCAAGAGGTATACTATGGATTACATAATGGAAAGTGCAATGTACATTGGAACGAGTTGAAGCGAAGCGGTCCAATCCGGATGAGTCGCGGGCCGCTCGCCTGCTGGCAACAGCAAAGGAGGCCGCGAATGCGGCGGCGCGGGTGCACCGTGAGGCGGCGCGGCGTGGCGGCGGCCGGTGGATCGACGAGAAGACCGCGCACAGCGACTTCGTCTCGGATGTGGACATGGCCGCGCAAGAGGCCGCGGTGGCGGTGATCGCCGCGCGGCATCCGGACCACAGGGTGCTGGCCGAGGAGGACGGGGGTGGCCGGGAGGGGGCCCCGGATACCGATCGCCTCTGGCTGGTGGACCCGCTCGATGGGACGACCAACTTCCTGCACGGACATCCGTACTACGCGGCTTCGGTGGCGGTTTGGGACGGCGAGGGTCCGCTTGCGGCGGCGGTCGAGGCGCAGGCGCTGGGCAAGGTGTGGACCGCGGCGCGGATGCGGGGTGCGCGTGAGAACGGGGAGCCGATTCGGGTGAGCCGCACGGACAGAATCGAGCGGTTTCTGGTGGGGACGGGGTTTCCGTTCAAGGCGCATGAACTGCTGCCGGGTTACCTGGCCGAGCTGGACCGGGTGCTGCGGTCGACGGCGGGGGTGCGGAGGACGGGGGCCGCCGCGATCGACCTGGCCTATGTGGCGAACGGGATCCTGGACGGGTTCTGGGAATCGCGGCTGGCGCCGTGGGACTACGCGGCGGGGATGCTGCTGGTGGCGGAGGCGGGGGGCGTGGTGGAGCGGGTGGAGGGGGGTGGGGTGGGGGTGGTCGCGGGGTCGGTGATCGCGGCGAATTCGGTCGAGGGGGTGGGGTGGTTGCGGGGGGTGGTGGTGGGTGGGTCAGATAAGACTCCCACCTCGTGATCCCCTTCCCGCTCAGTCGTTCACGGCGTACCGTTCAGATTCAACCACCCCCCAGGGAGACAGACACACCGTGGACCAGGTCACCGTCGCCGACTTCCGCTGCTTCCACTTGGAGCAGACCGCGCGACTCGCCCCGCTGACTCTGTTGGTCGGGGAGAACAGCACCGGCAAGACCTCGTTCCTGGCACTGGTCAGGCTACTTTGGGACGTTGCGTTCCGCGAAAGACTTCCGGACTTCAAGGAACCCCCCTACGATCTCGGTACATTTGATGAAATCGCCCACTACAGGGGTGGTAGGGGTGGTAGAGTTCTATCTTTCGAGGCTGGCTTCTCGATCCATACGCCACACGACAGCCGCCGATCACACCCGAATCGGAGACACATGCCATCCCGTTACCACTTCGCCTTCCGGCGAGATGGGTCGGGCGTGCTCCCTCATGTCCGGCGCGTCGAGAACGGTGATTCCTGGGCCGAGTGCCGCATCTCCAAAGACGGCCTTGTCTCCCTGGACGTAACAACGTCGACGGGTCGTTGGACGCTTACTCACCACCATCTCGGAATAGCGGATCGTTTCGCCTTGTCCCCCGGATGGGACAGCCCGCAGCGGGATCTCCCGCCGCTGGGCTACCTGATTCGAACATTCCAGCGAGTCGCCCACAGCGAGCCGGAGCGCTTGGACCGCGCGGACGAAACGGCGCACTCGCCTACCGACAAGGATCTGGACGAGATCCGGAACCTTCCCCCGATTGGTCTACGGCACCTTCAGCGACCCTTCGCCAGCGCACCGGTCAGGTCGCAGCCCAGAAGAACCTACGATCCCGCCCATGCGATATCCGATCCGGAAGGGGAGCATGTTCCGATGTTCCTCGCGAACGTGGCGCGAAAGGACTCGAAGGCCTGGCACTCGTTGAAGCGCTCAATCGAGAGGTTCGGACAGTCCGCCGGCCTGTTCGACGAGATCGCTATCAAGGTTCTTGGGGGAAAGACGGGAGGGCCATTCCAGGTTCAGGTGCGGAAGCTGGGCACACGATCCAAAGGACCCAGCCGCAACATCATCGATGTCGGCTACGGCGTGAGTCAGGTGCTTCCGGTGGTCACCGAGCTTCTGCGTCCAAAGGCATCACCGATGTTCCTGCTTCAGCAGCCCGAAGTCCACCTCCACCCTAGTGCTCAAGCCGCCCTCGGATCTCTATTCTGCGACATTGCCGTCAATCAACTGCAGGTGATCGTCGAAACCCACAGCGACCATCTAATCGACCGGGTACGCATGGATGTGCGCGACCGGAAAACCAGGCTGAAGCCCGAAGATGTCTCAATCCTCTACTTCGAACGTGACAACCTCTCTGTGACGATCCACTCGCTGGGCTGGGACGCCGATGGGAATCTGATCGCCAAACGGGATGTGGTGCCCGCTGGGTATCGACGGTTCTTCCGCACCGAACGAAATAGGTCGATCGGGCTTTAACCCATGTGCGTGATCCTGGACGCGAGCGCCCGCGACGACGTATTCGGAAACCGTCGCACCCGTGCCGGTGAGCAGTTCTTTCGTTGGCTGGAAAGGCCGAGAGCACGATTGGTGCTGGGCGGCAAGCTTACCGAGGAACTCGCCAGCAGCGATTCCTTTGCGAAGTGGGCCGAAACAGCGATTGCGGACGGTCGGATTCGGAGCTTCAACCCGACCGAAGTTGGCGCGGAAGCGGAGTCGCTTGCCGCGAATTGGCACGGCAGCTCCAATGATCAACATGTGATCGCGCTGGCGCGCGTCAGCAGGGCGCGCATCCTGTACGCGATTGATGGTGACCTGTGCGAGGACTTCAAGGATTCGCGCCTCGTCTCGACTCCACGCGGCCGCGTGTACCCCACCGGGGACAGTCAAAACGCGGCAAGGCGTCGCCGCCAACTTCTCAACCAAACCAATCTCTGTCCTAACCGTTAGCGACTACATTTGGCAACCCATGAGGGCGAGCTGATATCCCCGCTCGGGGTCGGTAATCGCGGCGAATTCGGTCGAGGCGGTAGGGTGGCTGCGTAGGCCCCTCACCCCCCCCGCCCCACCAGCGCGTTGAACACCAGCTTGAAGGTCCCGTGCGTCTGGGCCCGGTGCTGGGCCCGGAACCCGATCATCACGATCGTCCCCTCGCCGTGCTCCACCGACACCATGGCCGCCTTGTTGGCGATCGCCTCCTCGCCCAGCAGCCACCCGCTCTGCAGGACGTCGCGGTCGATGTAGGTGATCACGCGCCGCACATCGTTGCTGCGCGCGCCCGGGATCGTCTCGTAGACCTGGCCACCCGCGAGGTACGCCGCCAGCGCGTCCTCCGGCATGCCGTAGGCGAACGGAATCGAGGTGTCCACCTTCACCTTCAAAGTGGAGCCCGGGGCCCAGAATTCGTTCCCCCACATGCCCGCGACGGCGTTGCGGACGGGCACGTCGAACTCGTCGAGCACCAGGTCGCCCGCCTGCGCGAAGGTGACCAGGGTGCCGCCGTTGTCAACGAATGCTTCCAAGGCCCCGGCGCCGGCCTGGCCGAACCCGCTGCGGTACTCGGGCGGCGTGCCCGCGGGATCCGGACCGCGCCCGCCCACCGGCTCTCCGGTCGGGCCGAGCATCATCTGTTTCGAGTCGTTGGGGAGGATGATCACGTCCCAGCGTTCGTGCAGATCGCCCGCCAGGATCTCGTCGTCGAAGAGGCTGGTGTAGGCGAAGCCGAATTCCTCGAGGAGCCAGCGTGTCCAGCCCTCGTCCATGTTGCCGCCGTAGTAGCGCTGGTACATGCCGATTCGCTGGCGGGCGATGGGGTGGCTGACCGCCGACGCATCCTCGGTGAGCGCGGTGAGGTGGACACCGGCCGCCGCCGCGATCTCGCTGAGCGTGCCCGGATCGGTGTCCGCCGCCACGACGAAGTCCCCCCGCCGGACCCCCACTCCGTACCCGGTCACCCGCCTCACATCGGCCCCTGCCTCGAAGAGCCTGTTGACCGCCTTGAACGCATCGTTCAGCGACCCGTCGATCCGATACCCGTTCGGCGCCTCCGCGGCCACCGTCCCCACCACCCCGAGCATCCCCCCGACCTCGGTCAGCGGTGCCTCCACCGCCGTCCCCACCGGGTCGACCCTCACCCCCATGAATTCCGCGATCACGTCGGCCGACATGTCGTACGGGCGGATCGGGTCGCCGTTGGCGGTGCGGGTATAGCTGTTGTCCGGATAGAAGGTGCGGCCCAGCAGCCAGCGGATGACGCCACGCTTGGGCTGTGCCAGCGACACCACGTAGCTGCCCGCTCCATAGACCCGGCCCTCGTGCGCGAATTCCTCCGCCGAGTGCTCGACCGTGATCCCCTGCAGGAGCAGCTTGTTCACCATCTTGGTCATGGTGAGCGGGTCGTGCTGCGCGGCGGGGATCACGTACGCCTTCACGTCCCCCTCCAGGCCCCGCTGGATCTGCCGGCTCGACTTGTTGTACGCGTTCCTGAGCACCGTCTCGCGGTTCTTCGCGGCGATCTCGAGCGGCGAGAAGGTCGCCACGATCTGCCGCTCCACGATGTCGCGGATGCGCCACCAGCCGCCCGGCCATGGGTTCGGGAAGGTCGTCTGGGCCTCGTACTCGGGAAGCTGGCGGGAGCCGCGCAGCTGGTCCGGGTGCACGTAGAGCGGCGTCGCGAGGCGGGCGCTGGCCGACTCGGTCAGCATCCCCGCGATGTTGTGGAACGGGGTGATCCAGTGGAAGCCGAAGTGCCCCCACCCGGAGTAGATCGCCGCGTTCACCGTGCCCTGGAACCCCATCTCCTCCATGCGGTACGCCATGTGCGCGCCGTACCACGACATCTCGCGCCAGACGAGCGGATCCCCCTCGGGACGGATCGGCTCCGCGTACGGCGGCAGGTAGATGCGCGCCGTGTACGCGCCCATCTGGTGATGGTCGATGTACGCCTGCGGGATCCATTCCCGGAAGAGGATTTCGGCCCCGTAGCGCGACTCGACGGTGTTCTGCATGAAGGCGTCGCGGTTGTTGTCGTGGCCGATGTAGTGGTGGTACAGCTCGGGCGGGCGCGCGCCCTCGTACTCGGTGCCGACCCAGCGGTCGTACCACTCGTTGACGATGCCCACCCCGTCCGGGTTGAAGGCCGGGATCAGGATCGAGATGGTGTTGTCGAGGATCTCGTGGATTTCGTCGTCGTCGCGGGTGGCGAAGAGGTACATGATCTCGGCGGGCGACTGGGCGCACGCGACCTCGGTGGAGTGCAGCGCGTACGACTGCACGAAGACGACCTTGCCGTTCTCGATGGCGTCGTCGACCTCGGCGCGCGTGTGTCCGCGCGGGTCCTGCAGGACAGCGTTCATGCGCTTGTAGTCGTCGAGGCGGGCGAGGTTTTCGGGGGACGAGACGAAGATCGAGAGGAAGGGCTCGCCCAGGGTGGAGGGGCCCATGTGCACGACCCGGACGCGGTCGCTGGCCGCGTCGATGAGCTCGTAGTACTCGACCAGCTTGTCCCAGCGCGCGAGCTTGCGGTCCGCACCGATCTGGTGGCCGAAGAAGTCTTCGGGGGTGGGGATGGTGGCGGGCTGCTGGGCCGCGGTGGGGGCCGCGAGGGTCAGGAAGAGTGTGCAGGCGAGGGTGGCGGCGGGACCGGTGGCGTGCCGGCGATCGAATCGGTTCATGGGAGGGCCGTCCGTGCGGTGTGTCGGGAGGTCGGAATCGTAGGACTGTCGAAGGATATTGGGGGCGGAGCCTCGACCGCGCGCAAGATCTGCCCGTCGGCGCCCGCCGGAGCGGTTCCCGCATGCCGATCACCGGATGCAGCGCGAATGCTCTCCTTCGCGGCGTTGGCCGCCCACCGGCCGCGGGCCGGTCCGTGGAGGACACCCCGGCATTAACGCGGCTCTATCCGTGGACTGCTAGATTGGGAGGGAATCGACCCCGTCATCGAGGACAGGATTGAGCTGTTGTCATGGGGGAAAACACCGAAAGAAGCTCGGAACCCGGTGCCGACTCGGCCAGGCGGGCCGTGGCGGACCCGTCCTTGAGTCGCTTCCTGCGAGTGCTGCGGCCCCTGCTGGCGGAGCAATCGGCGTGCTCGGCATGGCTCGTGGGATCGCGGGCCCGCGGAACTGCGGCGCCCGAAAGCGACATCGACGTAGTCATCGTCGCCCCCACGGAGCGTCCCTTCGTCGAGCGGTTTCGCGACTATCTGCCGGCCGTGCTGGCGGCCGGAGTCGGCGTGGACCTCCTGGTCTATACGCCCGGCGAGTTCGAGCAGATGCGGACTGAAGAGCGGCCCTTCCTTTCGCATGCCATGAAATCCGCCAGGAAGATCGATGTGGGATAGCAGGGCCGAGGCAGACCGCTGGCTGAGGCAGGCTGAAAACGATCTCGAGTTCGCACGGCTGGGGCTGCGCGAGGGGTTTTTTGCGCAGGTGTGCTTCCTCGCCCAGCAGAGTGCCGAGAAGGCCGTCCAGGCCGTGGGTTACCTGTTGGGTGAACGAACGGTGTTGGGGCATTCGGTCGCGGTGTTGGTCGACCGCTATTCCGAGCGCGTTCCGGGCCTGGCCGATCTGCGGGATGAAGCCGGGATTCTGGATCAGTACTACATCCCCACGCGTTACCCAAACGGCCTTCCCGGCGGTTTCCCCTTCATGGCCTTCAACGAGGAACAGGCAAGCAACGCCCTTGCGGCTACGGAGCGCTTCCTGCGTCTTGCCTCCGAACTAATGGCGGCCGGCTGAGTCGCCGGCGGCCCGAAGAGTGCTCCCTACCCACGCCCCGCCACCCCCCTCCCCACCGTCACGGCCGCCGCATCGCTCACGATGAAGACCCTGAACCCCTGCGCGATCCGCTCCGCGATGTCATCGACGCCCGCCGTGATTCCGCACGGCACCCCGTGCCGCCTGCACGCGGCCAGCACCGTCCGGATGGCGCCCTCCACAGCCTCCATGTCCCCCTCGTAGGCCCGGCGCAGGTCCCCCGGTCCGGGGAACACGATGCTCACCCCTTCGGTCCCGACGATCTCGTCGGCGCGTTCCACCCCCACCCGGTCCTCGATGATCAGTATGTTCACCAGATCCCCGTCCGGGTTGCCCGGCCACAGGCGCTCTCCCATCGCCGACACCGCGATCGCAGCCTCCTCCGCCGACTCGACATGCGGAAAGACGATCGACGCCACCCCCGCCTCGAGCGCCTCGGCCACGTTCGCCTCAGCGGCCTCCACTCCGTCGCGGATGGCCGGCACCCGCAGCACGAGCGGGTGGGGCGGATCCGGCGCCGATCCCTCGGCGATCCCCGACATGTAAACTTTGGTTGTCATAATGTCAAATGGACCTGACTCCAGGGAGTAGAACACGAAGTCCAATTCCCGGTTGCGGCCCATCGCAGCCCCCTGTTCGGCGGTCCTGTCGCCGGAGAAGACTCCGAACAGCACCTGGCCGTCGGCGAGGAGCCGTACGAGTGGCGCGGTCGACCGGGTGGGGCGATCGGTCGCGCCGGTGGTGGCGGCCGGGGCGTCGGACCCCGACTCGGCGCGCTGACCGGGGGTCGAGCAAGCGAGCATCGCCAGCGCCATCGCGAGCACCGCCCGCGGCAGGCTGCGGCAGCCCGCGGGCGGAGCGTCGGGATCGGCGATCGGGCTGGGCAGCGACCGGCAGTGACGGGCGGAGGGCATCGAGGTGGCGAGGCCTTTCGGGCTAATGGCTACCGACGTGTCTGTGCCCACCATTGGCGGACCAGACCGAAGATGCGTAATTTTCGCGGCCCCACCCCCATGAACAACCCTGATCGCCCATCTGAAGGAGAATGACCCTCATGGCCAACACCAGACTTCTCATCCTGACGGCCGCGGCCGCCGCCTTCCTCGCGGGCCCGATGACCGAGACCGCATCCGCCCAGAGCGCCGCCCACCGCCACATCGGACACGTCGCCGACATGTTCAACGGCACGCCGGACAACGTCGGTCTGCTCGCCGCCGCTCGGGCCGAGGCCGAAGTCGCCGGCCAGCACGCCGCGCTGGCGGACGGATCCGGGGATCTGGCCGGGATTCAGCGGCACACCACGCATGTCCTGCACGCGATCGATCCGTCCACTGCCGAGCGGGGACCCGGCAAGGGCTACGGTCTGATCAGGGCCGCCTCGGGGTGCGCGCAGCACATCGGCATGGCCGGCGAATCGGATGACGCGTCGGCAGCCGTGAAGAACCATTCGACCCATGTGAAGACCAGTTGCCAGAACGTGGTCACCTGGGCCGAGGCCATCCAGGAGAAGGCCGCGGCGATCGCCTCCGCGACGGATCTGGCATCGGCAAAGGAGATGGCCCAGGAGATCGGCCGCCTGACGAAGGCCATCCTCGCCGGGATGGATGCGGACGGCAACGGCAGGGTGACCTGGCAGGAGGGCGAGGGTGGCCTGGACCAGGCCGCGACTCATCTCAGGCTCATGAAGGAGGCCGAAGGGCTCGGCTGACCGCCCGGATGACGCCCATGACCCCATTCAAACGAACCGGATCCTCCCGGGCCACCGGCACGCTCTCCGCAACCGCGGTCGGTGCAGCCGTCCTGGCCGCGGCCGCGGGATTCACGCCGGATGCGGCAGCTCCGCCCTCGACCGACCCGAATCCCCGCCTCCAGGAGTCCCAGGACACCGTCAGCTTCGCCACGCAGATCCTTCCCATCTTCCAGAAGCGCTGTGCCAAGTGCCACGGAGGTGAGGACGAAAACGGCGAGGTGCTCACCGAGGTCAGCCTGAGCCTTCTCGAATACGAGAGGGTCATGGTGGGCTCCGAGTTCGGCACCGTCGTCGAGCCCGGCGACCCGGACGGCAGCTTCCTGATGGACATGATCACCGCGGGCGACATGCCTCCCGAAGGCGAGGGCGACAAGGTTCCCGAAGAGGAGATCGCGCTGATTCGGACCTGGATCGAGCAGGGGGCGCTGAACAACTGAGGAGCGGCTACCCCCTCCCCCGCCTCCTCAGCCACGCCACCACCACCAGCAGCAGCGCCGCAAAGACGATCAGGAACGTCGCCACCGCCAGGATCGCGGGACTGATCTGCTCCCGGATCCCCGCCCACATCTGGCGCGGAATCGTGCGCTGCTCGACGCCGGCCATGAAGAGCACCACGACCACTTCGTCGAACGAGGTCGCGAAGGCGAAGAGCGCCCCCGAGATCACGCCGGGCGCGATCAGCGGGAGCTGCACCCTGCGGAACGCGTAGAGCGGCGGGGCCCCCAGGGAGGCGGCCGCGCGGGTCAGGTTCGAATCGAAGCCCGACAGCGTGGCCGTGACGGTGATGACCACGAAGGGGATGCCGAGCGCGGTGTGCGCCAGGATCAGCCCCAGATGGGTCTGCCCGAGCCCGATGCTCGAGTAGAAGAAGAACATCCCCGCCGCCGAGATGATGACAGGGGTGATCATGGGCGAGATGAGCAGGCCCATGACGAGGCGGCGGGCGGGCATGGCGGCGCTCGCGAGACCCAGCGCCGCCAGCGTCCCGAGGGTGGTGGCGAGGGCGGTCGCGGAGACGCCGATGACCAGGCTGTTCACCAGGCTCCGCGTCCAGACCTCGTTCTCGAGGATCTCCCGGTACCATCTCAGCGAATACGCCTCGGCGTCCAGTCGCAGCATCCCCTCGGTGAAGGTGAAGTAGGGCTCGGCGTTGAAGCTGAGCGGCACGATCACCACGATCGGCGCCACCAGGAACACGAAGACGAGGACGCAGAAGGCTAGGTAGGCGAAACGGCCAAGTGTGTCGCCGCGCAGCAGACGTGCCGGTGAGGGTGGTGCGGTGGGCGCGCCGGTGGCCGCAGTCATGGTCGCCCCCTGGTTGCAGGCTGAGGCGCCCGATGCCGACCGGTCGCGCGGGTGGCGGTACTCATCGTCGCACACTCATCCCAGACTCAGCCGCTCGATGCCCACAAGCCGGTCATACAGCAGGTAGAGCGCGAGCACGCCCGCCAGGAGGATGCCGCCCAGCGCCCCCGCCAGACCCCAGTTGAGCGAGGTCTGCATGTGATACGCAACCATATTGGAGATGAGCTGGCCGCTGCTGCCGCCCACCAGCGCCGGGGTGATGTAGTAGCCGATGGCGAGGATGAAGACGAGAAGCGAACCCGCGCCCACCCCGGGCAGCGTCTGCGGCCAGTAAACCCGGAAGAACGCCTGTGCCGGTTTGGCCCCCAGCGACGCCGCCGCGTTCATGTACTGGCCCGGGATCGCGCGCATGACCGAATAGAGCGGCAGTACCATGAAGGGCAGCAGCACGTGGGTCATGGCGATGATCGTGCCGGTCATGTTGTAGATCATCGCGAGGCGCCCGTCCTCGCCGATCAGCCCGATGGCGAGGAGAAGGTCGTTGACCACGCCCTGCGTCTGCAACAGCACGATCCAAGCGGTGGTGCGCACCAGCAGCGAGGTCCAGAAGGGGACCAGCACCAGGGCAAGCAGGAGGTTCGCACGGCGTTCGGGCGCGTTCGCGATCAGGTGCGCGACCGGGTAGCCCAAGGCCAGACAGAGGATCGTGATCACCGCACTCACCACCAGCGTCCGCCAGAGCAGCGGCAGGTAGATGCGCCGTTCCTCGGGCTGGCGCGCGACCGATCCGCCGGGAAGCCGCTGCATGTCCACGGCATTCAGGTAGTGGCGCGCGGTGAAGCGCTGGCCGGCGGCGCGGACGGCGTGCCAGGTCGCCGGATCGGCCCAAGCCGCGTCGATCTCCTCCAGGACGCCGCGCCAGGGTCCGTCGGTCACGTCGCGAAGCGAGCGGGCACTCCGCGTGAAGACGCTCCGAAGTCCGCTCTCCAACCGGTTGACGCGCCCCGCGACCTGGCCGAGCGTACGGTTCTCGCGGGCCTGCACAAGTTCGCGTGCGACCGCCTCGTAGGCGGCCTCGCCGGGGAGTTCTTCGCCATCCCACTCCGCCAGCGAAGCCAGCGTTTCGGGCAGGGCGTCCGCCACCACGGGGTCGTGGACGCTCCTGACCAGCATCGTCGCCAGGGGCGCGATGAAGGTGACGAGGATGAAGAGGAGGAGAGGCAGCACCAGGGCCAGCGCCCTGAACCGCTCCCGTCCGGACCCGATCATCGCTTCAGCGCGCCAGCCAGGCGCTGAAGCGCTCGTTCAACTCGTCCTGGTTGTCGACCCACCACTCCCAGTCGTAGCGGAGCGCTCGCCTCGCGTTCTCCGGACTGGCCGGCATGTGCGGTGCCATCTCGACGCCGGCCGCGACGTGGGTGGTGACCAGGGGCGCACCCGACCTGCGGGCGGGGGAATAGGAGATCCGGCGGCCGATCCGCGCCTGGGACTCGGCGCTGGTGGCGAAGGCGAGGTAGCGCATGGCTTCATCCAACCTTGGCGTTCCCGCGACGATTCCGAGCACGCCCACATCAAGCAACTGTCCGTCCCACACGATCACGAACGGCTGGTTCTCCAGCACCTGGGCGTTGAAGATGCGGCCGTTGTAGGCGGTGCTCATGACCACCTCGCCGTCGGCCAGCATCTGCGGGGGCTGCGCGCCCGCCTCCCACCAGATCACCTGGTCCTTGATGGTGTCCAGCTTGCGGAAGGCGCGGTCGAGACCCTCGCGGGTATTCATGGCGGAGTACACCTGGTCCAGCGGCACCCCGTCGGCGATCAGCGCGAACTCGAGGTTGACCTGCGGGACACGGCGCATGCCGCGCCGGCCGGGGAACTTCTCCAGGTCGAAGAAGTCGGCCATGGTCGCGGGCTTCTCGCCGGGGATGTTGTCGGCGTTGTAGGCGTACACGGTGGACCAGAAGAGCTGCCCGATTCCGCACTCGGTCAGGCCTTCGGGCACGAAGTCCTCGGCGGCGGGCGTACCGTCGGCGCCGTCCGGCAGAAAGCTGACGTCGATGGGCTCCAGCAGGCCTTCGTCGCAGCCGCGAACCGCGTCGGCGATCTCCAGGTCGACCACGTCCCAGTGGATGTTGCCCACGCTGACCTGGGCCCGGATCTGGGCAAGCCCGCCGTTGTAGTCCTCCACGTTCACGCGAATGCCGGTGGTTCCCGTGAATGGGATGTTCACCCCCTCGTTGACGGCCCGGCCGTATGAGCCGCCCCAGGAGACGGCGGTGATGGCCTGGGCGTGCAGGTTGTGCACCGGTACGGGCGAGACCATGGCCAGAACGGCAAGTGCCGTCCATCGCCCGGCGCCCTGAATCCAGCCTCGCGGCCGCCGCGCGACGCGGCACAGTCTTTCGGTCATCATTGTGCTTGCAACCCTCCTTGCGTGTGTAAACCGTGATTGACTTAATGTCAACTAAACTTGACTACATTTCGTTCTTCTGTTCAAAGTCGAGTGCACGGCAGTCCGTCACCGTCCAGCCCACCCGAACCGTGTCTCCGACCAGAATGCCGCCGTGCCCCACGATGTTGGGAATCTTGGCGATGAAGTCCTCGCGGCCGCAGGCATCCATGCGCACGCGCAGGTGGTCGCCGAGGAAGGCGAGGTCCCGTATCGTCGCCCCCACCTGGTTGCCGTAGACACCGGCCTCCGGGTTGACGGCGATCCGCTCGGGCCGGATGGAAAGGGTGACCCGGTCCCCCGGCTCGCAGTCGGCGATCCGCAGCGCGCGAATCCGCTCCCGGCCGGTCTCCACGTCGCAGAGGTCGCCATCGACGGTGACCACCCGTCCGTGCAGACGGTTGTTCTCGCCGATGAAGCGGGCGACGAAGGCACGTTCCGGCTCCTCGTAGAGGGCCTCGGGCGGGGCGATCTGTTCCACGATCCCGTTCTTGAGCACCGCGATCCGGTCGGACATGACCATCGCCTCCTGCTGGTCGTGCGTGACGTACACGACGGTCACCGCGAGCTCCCGGTGGATGCGGCGAATCTCGTACTGCATCTCCTCGCGCAGACTGCGGTCGAGCGCGCCGAGCGGCTCGTCCATGAGCACCAGGTCGGGCTCGAAGACCAGAGCCCGCGCGATCGCCACGCGCTGCTGCTGCCCGCCCGACAGCTGTCCGGGCCGCCGGTCCTCCAGACCCTCGAGGCGGACCAGGCTCAGCGCCCGCTCCACGCGCCCCTGCCGCTCCTCCGCGTCGAGCCCCCGCACCTCCAGCGGGAAGGCGAGGTTGCGGCCCACCGTCATGTGCGGGAAGAGCGCGTAGTTCTGGAAGACCATGCCGATGCCGCGCTTGCGGGGCGGCAGGTCCTCGACCGAGCGGCCGTCGATGCGGATGGTCCCGGCGGTAGGCGTCTGGAACCCCGCCAGCATCATCAGGATCGTGGTCTTGCCGGATCCGGACGGACCCAGGAGCGTGACGAACTCCCCCTTGCGGATGGTCAGGTTGAAGTCCTCGACGACCAGGGTGCGGCCATCGTAGCTCTTGCTGACCCCCTCGAACCGGACGCGCGCGTCACCGTCCGTCACCGCAGGCGCCCCGGCCTCGGCCACCGTCACGAACCGCCCTCCAGCTCCTGGTTGTAGTAGCCGAAGGTCTGCGAGCCCTCCAGCGCCGGGTCCAGGCGGCGGGCGCCGAAGGGGGCGTCGGGCTTGGTGAGGAAGAACTCGTCCGCGCGGGCGAAGAACTCCCGGGAGGGCGTGTCGAACCGCTCCTCCAGCTCCGCCACGTTGGCAAGGCCGATGGCACCCATATCACCCATATCGGTAGACCCATACGATATGGGTCGGTCCTCGCCGCAGGCGGCCAGGGGAAGGAGGAGGGCCGGCAACGCGGCCGGACGGGCAAAGGGGGTCAAGGTCCGGCGCAGCCGGAATCCGGCCACGTCCAGGACACGCACGACGAACGGAACCGGGCGCGGCGGATTCGGCGGCGGGACCGGAGGCTTCGGGGGCGGAGGGGGCATCGGCGGCCGCGGAGGCGGCTGGGGAGTGGTCGTCATGGGATCGGGTCAGTTCCTGGGCCGGATCGACATCTCCTCCTTCAGGTCGGACACCGTCACCACGCGCACGTCCCCATCCTCGCCGCGCAGGGTGATCGTCTCATTGAAGATGTTCACGCCCACCACCCGCTCGCGCCCCCGGCCGGTCCGCAGGGTGCGCCCCTCGCGCGGGAACCGCCTGCGCGCCTCCACGTAGCTGTCGTGCTCGTACATCAGGCAGCACATCAGGCGCCCGCAGCACCCCGAGATCTGCGCGGGGTTGAGCGAGAGCGACTGGTCCTTGGCCAACTGCAGGCTGACTGGCTTGAGTTCGGGCAGCCACGTCGAACAGCAGAGTTCGCGCCCGCACCGCCCCACACCCCCCAGCAGCGCGGCCTCGTCCCGCACGCCGATCTGCTTGAGCTCGATGCGGGTGCGGAAGGACCGCGCCAGGTCACGCACCAGCGCCCGGAAGTCCACCCGCTTCTCGGCGGTGAAGTAGATGATCAGCTTCTTGCGGTCGAACTGCCACTCCGTCTCAGTGACCTTCATCTTGAGCCCGTGGCGGGCCACGTGATTGCGTGCTTCCGTCCGCGCCCGCCGCTCGTCGTCGACCTTGAAGCGGGCCCGGTTGACCTCTTCGGGTTCCGCGCGGCGGAGCACCCGCATGGTCGGGGTGGGCGTCGAGCACCCGCCGGAGGACGAGCACTTCCGTTCGGCGATGCTCCCCAGCGCGGTGATCTGGCCGAAATCCTCGCCGCGGTCCGCCTGCACGATTACCCGGTCACCGGGGACCAGATCGAGTCCTCCGGTGTTGAAGTAGCCCCGGCGCGTCCCCTTGAACCGCACCTCGGCGAAGCCGGACACTATCCGCGGTCCGTGGAAAGGCGGCCCGGCGTGGATGCATCGCCGCCCGAATCCCGCGGAGACCGCTTCACGGGCCGCCCTCGATCCAGGTGCCGAGGGCCTCGTACTTGGCCCAGCGCTCGGTGAGCAGGCGGTCGGTCTCCCTGGCGTCGAGCGCGTTCAGGTGGCGGGTGATGGTGCGCGCCACCGCGGCCATGGTGGACGGCGGGTCCGCGTGGGCACCGCCGGGGGGCTCGGGAATGACCTCGTCGGCAACCCCGAGCGCGAGCAGGTCCGCCGAGGTGAGGCGCAGCGCGCTGGCGGCCTTCTCCCGCTCCTCGGCCGAACGCCACAGGATCGCGGCGCACCCCTCCGGCGAGATGACGGAGTAGATCGAGTGCTCCAGGAGGAGGATCCGGTCGGTGACCCCCAGGGCGAGCGCCCCGCCCGAGCCCCCTTCGCCGATCACCACGCAGACGGTCGGGGCTCGCAGCCGGGCCATCTCGCGCAGGTTCGTGGCGATCGCCTCGGCCTGGCCCCGCTCCTCGGCGCCGAACCCCGGATACGCGCCCGGCGTGTCGATCAGCGTGACGACGGGCCGCCCGAACTTCTCGGCCATCTTCATGAGGCGCAACGCCTTGCGGTATCCCTCGGGATGGGGCATGCCGAAGTTGCGGCGCAGGTTCTCCTTCATGTCCCGGCCCTTCTGGTGCCCGATCACCATGACCGATCTGCCGTCGAGCCGGGCCCAGCCGCCGACGATCGCCTCGTCGTCGCGGTAGCGCCGGTCGCCCCTGAGTTCGAACCAGTCGGTGAAGATGCCGTCGATGTAGTCGAGGGTGTAGGGGCGGCGCGGATGGCGGGCAACCTGCACCTGCTCCATCGGGGTCAGGTTGCGGTAGGTCTCGTCGCGAAGGACATCGAGCTTCGCGGTGAGGACCCGCACCTCGTCCCGCACATCCAGACCGCGCCTGGCCGCCATGTCCCGCAGCCGCGCGATCTGCCCCTCTATCTCGACGATGTCCCGCTCGAAGGAGAAGTGCGATGAGGAAGACATCCGGTGTGCTCCTTTGTGGGTTGCAAGGGGGAAAGGTACACGGGAGGCTCGGTTTCGCGAAAGCGGGGGGGCGAGGGGGAAGCAGGGGACCGGAACCGAATGGTGAGGGTCTGGTAAACACGGGATGCGCGGCGGACGTATTCTTTAAGGTGCCGGAGTGTTTCCGGGAGGTCGGCCGGGATCGTGAAGGGGCGCAAGCGGGCGCCGAAGGACGGGGAAAGCAATCGAACGGAGGACGAGCCGTGAGGAGAACGGGACTTGCAGGGGTGGTGGTGGTGGTGGCCGGAATCGCGGGCCAGGTGGTCGCGCAGGACCGGCCGCTGAGCGCGGATTTCGCGGAGGTCTACAGGGTGGGCGGCGTGAATGCACCCGATTGGGCCTTCTTCACGGGGCGCTCGCCCACGGGATTCGACGCCGCCGGCAACCTGCATGTGCTGGACATGCAGTACCCTCAAGTGGTGATCATCGACCCGCGGGGACGGCTCGTGCGCACGGTGGGACGCGGGGGTGAAGCGGCCGGCGAGTTCGACGCGGCCGCGGATATCTTCGTTTGGCGGGACGGCCGCTTCGTCGTGATGGACAGGGGGCAGAACGCCTACCAGGTCTTCGGCCCGGAGGGAGAACTGGAGCACTACGTCAGCAGGGGCGGTGGAACAGGCCTATTCACGTCCTTCAGCAATGAGAGAGCGAGAATGCGGCCCGACCCCGCGGGCGGCGCGCTGATCGCCCAGGGAATGCCGTCGTTCATGGGGGACGTGTTGTCGGGCGTGTTCGAGCAAATGGCCGAACTGACGGGCCAATCCGTCGAAACACCGGAACCGGGGGTCGACGACCGCGGTCTTGAACGGCTAGACCTTACGGGGGATGTCGTATCCGCGACGCCGATACTCCGGACGTGGCGGGTGCCACGCCTGGAAGCACAGGAAGAATTGAGCATCGAGGACCTCGCCGATCCCTCGACCTTGGCGGGGATCATGAACCTGGTCCGATACTTTGAGCCGTTCATGTCCTGGGACGTGCTGCCGGACGGGACGCTGGCCTACTCCGACTCCACCGCCTACGCCATCAAGCTTGCCCAACCCTCGGGCCAGGTGATCGGCGTGCTGCGCCGTCCGATCCAGGCCGAGGTGGTCACCGACCGCATTCGTCAGGCAACGATCGACAACGAACTGCGGGAACTCGAGGAAGGGATGGCGTCCGCGGAATCGGAAACGGCTGCGTTGGCGGGTATCTTCGCGGAGACGATCGACGACCAGCGGAGATTGGTCGAGGAGCGCGGATTCTATCCCGAAATCCAGGTCGTTCGGGGCGTGGAGGCCACCTGGGGGGGCGCCCTGTGGATCCAGCGGCGTGGCGAGGATCCGTGGGACGATTCGGGACCCATCGACGTCTTCGGCGCGAACCGCGAGTATGTGGGGACGTTCGCGGAGGGGGAAACGGAGATGCCGGCCGCTTTCGGACCCGGCGGTCTGGTAGTGTTCTGGGAATTCGACGAACTGGACGTGCCGACGATCGTGGTGAAGAGGCTGCCGGAGGAGGTGCGGTAGGGGGATCGCACGGGACCCGGCGGCGGTGATTCTCCGCACCCTAGTGAAGCGGTGGCGCAGTATGATACGTACCGGCGGGGAGCGCTGGGGCGCTCGCAGGGAACGAACCACAGTGCAGCAATGCGGAGATCGAGCCATGAGAAAACCAATCGTCCGTCTGCTCGGTGCCGGACTGGGCGTAGCCCTTGCGGCCACGAGCCAGCTATCGGCCCAGGACCGCCCGCTTTCCGCCGACCTCGCCGAGGTCTACCGCGCGGGCGGATTGAACGCGGAGGAGTGGGCTTTTTTCGAGGACTCGGCGAAGGCGGCGTTCGACGCGGCCGGCAACCTGTTCGTTCTGGACCGAGCGGCCGGGCATATCGTGGTGATCGACCCGCAGGGGAAGCTGGTCCGTACCTTCGGGCGCACGGGACAAGGACCGGGCGAGTTCACCATGGTGATGGACGTTGTCGTCTGGCGGGACGGGCGCTCGGGCGTGTCCGACCTGGGCCACGCCGCGATCCTGATCTTCACCCCGGACGGAGCATTCGAACGTTCCGTGAGGATGGCCAGTGGCCAGGGCCCCGCAGCCATGTTTACCGGAGCGAGAGCGGGGCTGAAGTCCGACCCGCTGGGCAATGCGCTGATCGCCCCGGGACCGCCGGCGGCCATGGGACGAATGGCGCAGCTGATCGGCGGGGCCCTGGGGGAAGACGTGGAAGTCCCGGACGCGGGGGTTGACGAGCGCGGACTCGAGAGGCTCGGCCTCGATGGAGATGTCGTTTCCGCAACGCCGATCCTGCAGGGATGGAGGGTACCACGGGGGGAAGCCCCCGAACTGGGCGTGGACGACCTCGCGGATCCCTCGGACTTCGCTGACGGACTGATGGGCGATGTCAGGCACCTGGAGCCCCGTTTCCACTGGGATCCGCTCCCCGGCGGCGGCATCGCCTACTCCGACTCGTCGGCCTACGCCGTCAAGCTCGCCGGCCCCGAAGGTGAGGTGATCGACGTGCTGACGCGGCCGTTCTCTCCCGAAGTGGTGACGGAGCGCATCCGTGAGGGCACGATCGCCTACACGCTTCGCAGAATGGAGGAGGAATTCGAGAAACAGTCCCGGGATCCGGAGTTGGCTGGACTATTGGAGGGGGCCGCGTCCATCATGCCGGGCTTTATGGAGACCATGCGGGAGCAGGTCGCGAAGCAGGGGTTCCACCACGAAGTCCCGGTCGTGCGCGGCGTGCGCGCCACCTGGGACGGCTCCCTGTGGATCCAGCGGCGAGGCGAGGAAGCGTGGGACGACGCGGGTCCGATCGATGTGTTCGGCGTGGATCGCGAGTACGTGGGAACCCTCGCGGCGGGCGCCCCCGGGATGCCCGTGGCGTTCGGACCGGACGGTCTGGTCGCCTACTGGGAATTCGACGAGATGGACATGCCGATGATCGTGGTGAAGAGGCTGCCGGCGGCGATAAGATAGGGGGGCGATGGGCGCTGGTTCCGGTCGCATTTTCCAGAAGGGCGAAGAGTGATGCCGAATTTGAGGATTGTCCTGCTGTTCGTGGCGGGTGCCGGGGTGGCGGGATCCGGATCCGGTGTGGCCGGACAGGACCGCCCCGTTGCCGGGGAGTTGACCGAGGTCTACCGCGTGGGCGGATTGAGCGCGCCCGAATGGGCCCAGTTCGTCGACCCCTCGCGGATGGGCTTCGACGCTTCCGGCAACCTCTACGTCCTGGATACGGATGCCTACCAGGTGGTCGTGATCGGCGCCGGGGGGGATCTGGTGATGACCGTCGGGCGGGAAGGCGAGGGGCCGGGAGAGTTCCGGGCCCCCGCCGACATCGTGGTCTGGCGTGACGGACACTTCGGCGTGGTCGACATGATGCACGGTGCATACCAGCTCTTCACCCCGGATGGCGGGCTCGAGCGGTTCGTCAGGATGAGTTCGGCAACGGGCGAGGTCGGCATGGCCGCGGCCCGGGCGACCGTCAGAGCCGATCCGGCCGGCGGCGCGGTGATCGCGGAGGGAGCGTCGATGGGCGCGATCTTCTTTTCGATGATGGCGGAGGAGATCGAGGGTGAGCAGATCGACGTGGTCGGCGAGAACGGGAAGCTGGAACGGCTCGATCTGAGTGGCCAGGTCGCGGTCGCGGAATCCATCGCGCATGCAAGGCAGGTCGTCCCCATGAGCCTCGAGGCGAACCCGCCGTACTTCGCACCAAGGGTGATCTGGGATGTGCTCCCCGACGGCACCATCGCCTACTTCGACTCCACGGCCTACGAGATCAATCTCGTCGGCGTGGACGGCGGCTCGAAGGGCGTGCTGGAGCGCCCACTGCGTGCCGAAACCGTGACCGACGGGATCCGCTCGGCGGTGATCAGGCATCTGACCGAGGAGATGGAAAAGGCTTTCAAGGAATTGGCCAGGGAAATGGCGGAGCTGATGCCGGCAGAGGAAATGGAAGAGATGCCGGACATGGACGAACAGGCCCGCGAAAGGGCCGAGAGGACCGAGTTCTACGCGGAAATCCCCGTCCTGCGAGGGCTGCGCGCCACCTGGGACGGTTCCCTCTGGGTTCAGCGGCGCGGCGAAGATCCCTGGGACCACAACGGCCCCATCGACGTTCTAGGCGCGGACGGGGAGTATCGAGGAACCCTGGCGCCGGGTGATCCCGGGATGCCGGAAGCGTTCGGACCTGGCGGCCTCGTCGCGTTCGTGGAGCTGGACGAGATGGACGTGCCTACGATCGTGGTGAGGAGGCTGCCGGCGGAGGTGCGTTAGGGGTCGGCGTGCCGTCCATAGTGGTGAAGAGGTTGCCGAAAGCAGTAGGCTAAGCGAGACGCGAACGCCGCCTGATTCGGCTTTCGTTCAACACACACTCATCGAGATCGGCAGAATCGGACCCGTCTCCATGCATACCACATGCATGTTCTGCAAGAAACCCCTCGGCACCAACGAGGTCGTCGAGAGTTTCCCGGTGGGACGCCGGCTGGCGTTCGACGCCGCCAAGGGACGGCTCTGGGTAGTGTGCAGGAAATGCCAACGCTGGAACCTGACACCACTCGAGGAACGCTGGGAGGCGGTGGAGGACTGCGAGCGCCTGTTCCGCGAGATACCGACGAGGGCATCGACCGAGAACATCGGGATCGCCCGCCACAAGGAGGGGCTGGACCTGGTGCGCATCGGAGAGCCGCCGCGCGGGGAGTTCGCGGCCTGGCGGTATGGGGATCAGCTCGGGACGCGGCTCCGCAAACAACTGGTGTGGGCCGGGTCGATGGGGGGCTGCGTGCTGATCGGCGCGTCGGGTCTGATCCCGCTCCCGGCGCTCGCCGTGGCGGCGATTGGCGGGGGGGCCTATCCGGTTCTGGCCTGGGAGTACCTGCGTCCCGTGGTAAAGGTCCGTGTCGAGGAAAGTGACGACGGCGGCCCCGCGGCGCCGGATGAGGTCGCAAGGTTCAGCCGTCACAACCTCCGTTCCATTCGGCTGTTGCCCGCCGAAGATGAACCGGGATTCAGCGTCGAGGTGTCCAAGGGGATGCGGAAGGCGCTGTTTCCCGGCGATGGCGCCCGCCGTGTGGCCGCCACGCTCCTGCCGCACCTCAACGGATGGGGCGGCTCCCGCCTGTCGGTCGAGCGCGCCGTGCACGAAATCGAATCCGAGGGTGATCCCGGGCGCTTCGTCGCCCGCGTCGCAAAGCTGGGCTACCGGAACTGGCGGGGCCGGTCGGGGAACATCGCCAGCTTCCCGTATTGTACGAGACTCGCCCTCGAAATGGCCGTCCACGAGGAGCAGGAGCGCCGGGCCCTCGAGGGCGAACTGTGGCTTCTGGAACAGGCGTGGAAGGAAGCGGAGGAGATTGCGGCCATCGCGGACAACCTCCTTCTTCCGGCGGGCGCGGACGCCTTTTTCGACCGGCACGGGGAGGACACCGGGAGCCGAAGGGGAACCGGTCGGCGGCGCTGGTCGTAGCCCGTCATGGTGAAGTAACGCCCTCCAACCGACAAGAATCGCCGTGTACACGACATGCATGTTCTGGTGGAGAAAACTTCCTAAGTAGTTACAAAACAGTGATATAGAGAAACATCCATGAGTTTCGTTATCACTTTTCTTATCACTCGGTGCTCCAACGGCGGGACCAAGAGTGGGAAGGGGACGTGACTGGATCTAGCTGGACGAGCGCGGTCTGCTTGCAGGGTCCGGAGTACTTAGGTTGGCCGGCTGGGGGAACTCGCCGGCTACCGACGGCGGCGAGGAAACACGCGGCGCGCTGCGGCCCGCACGTCGGTGGACAGCCCGAAGATGACGGCGACGGCCAGTGCCCCGAGGGCGAGGTAAAGGAGCAGGCTCACGGCCCGACCTCCGGGAACCGGTCCGACTGCTCGCCCGCCGGTATCTGGCGGAGCTTCCGCACCGCGCGCGACACGTCGCGGGCATCGGAGCGGATCAAGAGCCACTCGTCGCCGAACCGGATCAGGCGGACCCAACACAACCCGTCCCCGGCTTCGTCGATGGCGACGACTTCGCGGGCGTGGATCTTCCGCCCGTAGGCTTGCCCGATGATGCCGCTGTCGCTCACGAGATGGATCCCGCTCCGTCACAGATCTACGGAGTCGTCCGCCCAGGACCGGCGTACACGCGCACCGATACCCTCGATAACCTCTTCCACGGTATCTACGCAGTGCTCGATGAACTCCCTTGACATATAGAAAATCCAAGGGTCCCCATCTGATTCGGCTCTTTCGAAGCAATCCGTCCACCCGTTCGACTTGATCAGGTTGGCGAAGTCCTTCAGGTCCTTGCTGGGCCATTCGAGACCGCAATGGAACATCTTGTTCCGATACTCGAAAAGAACCGACAGGGTTCTCGCGAGATCCGCGGGAAGGTGCTGTTTCAAGTCGATGGCCTCAGCAAGCTGGACGATCCCCTTGGCGATGTCGCCAGATCGACGACCACGCTTCCAGAGGTAGCGATGATCCCAGCGATCGTCGAGTTGCCACCGTTCGTGGCCGCTCCCCAGCGAATACGACTCCCCCACGGCATGCTTAAGGTAGAGGAAAGCCCGACCGAACAGGGACTCCATGAGCGGGGCTATTAAGCCAACAGCCGCCATGCTGTGCGTAGCACCAAGAAACGTGGAACTGTGCAGCTTGTCGACCCAGTGATCGACCAACCACGAGTCACCCCCGCGCTTCCGAATATCGGCCTCAAGCTGCTTGATCTCCGCCGAGACCTTCTCTTCGGCCTCTCGATTGCGCTCCAGCACGACGCGGACCGCGATCAACTGAGACCGGAAGTCCGGTTCAAGAATTCCTTCCCCGATATCCTGGTCGGTGATCTCCTCAAGGCCGAATCCTGCGTATTCAGACAGATACTGTAGGTATTCCTCGGCAGAAACTGTGGAGTCGTCGTGTTCGGTCATCGGCACGGTATCCCTGTTTTCTCGTTCACGGTTCACGATGTATGGGGAGGCACCAAAGTCGGAAGGTAACCTGCCCCCAGAGACGACGAAGCCCGCCGCCGAGCGGAAGGTTCAGCGCAGTGGCTTATAGCCGCCTAGAGACCCAGACTGCGCGTCCGACGACGCGAACCTCCTCGGCGGGCCGTTCGTAGCTGTCGTACTCGGGATTGAGGGACTTGAGCACCACGCGGGCCGGCTCGGAATGCGGCACGTGCTCGATTCGCTTGGCGACGAGCCCCATGCCGTCCCAGATCACGAAGATGCCGGGCGGCACCGGCACCTGACGGCTCACATCGATCAGGATGCGGTCTCCGCTCGATAGCAGCGGCTCCATCGAGTCGCCGTCGACCGCGATCATTTGCAGGTCCTCGGGCTTGGCGCGGAACTCGTGGCGGATCAGGGGATCGGCGAACAGCCACATGTCCTTGGTCCGCTCGAACTCGTCGTTCCAAGCCCCCGGACCCGCCGACGCCCGGACATCGATCTCCGGCACGGCGCTGTAGCCCCTCGGGGCGGCGTGCGGCGCGACCACGGGCGGTTTCCGGCGCGTCTTGCGGCTGAAGCCCCGGTCGTGCCTGAGCAGGTCGGGGCTGCACCCCAAATGCTCCGCCAGCGCCTCACGGTCGTCCTCGGCCAGAACCTTGGGCGTGCCCCGGTGGATGAACTGGTGCAGGTAGGCGGGGTTGCGCTCCATGGCGCGCGAGGCCGTACGCAGGTTCGTGCGGCTATCGGCCACCAGCCGGAGCAGCCTCCGGCGCACCGGGTCCAGTTGATCGGTGTCTTTCCTTCTTCGCCCCATGAGTGGGAAATTACCTACTTCCTGCCGCCAGAGCAACCAGCTTCCCGATACACCGAAAGCGGCTTTTGGCCGGACTGGCGATGATCTCCAGAAGTCCAGTTCCGTATCCCGTTGTCTCTCAATGACGTGGGATATAGCCTATTTCCTACCACCTTGCGGCGCTTGCCGCCACCGTGTTTTGGTGGATGGGCAATGGAGAGCCTGACGATGCACTTCGAGCGCCGCGTGGCCGCGATTCTTCGGCGCGTGCGGATGTCGCCGTCTGAGTTCGGAGAGCGCGCGGTCGGGGACCGGAAGCTCCTCGGCGACATGCGCCGGGGCCGTTCGCCGAGGCTGGCGACCGCGGACCGGGTTCTGGCGTTCATGGATGCTTTCGGCCGGAGTCGCGAATCGGACGGTTCCCGGGATTCATCAATGAGCGAAGGAGGTAGGAAAGGATGACGAGCACGACCGAGCGCAAGACACTGTTAGGGGTACGCTTCCTGCGGCTCCCGGAGGTGCTGGAGCGTACTGGCCTGTCGCGGAGCACGATCTACGTGCGGCTGGAGCAGGGGCTTTTCCCGAGGCCCGTGTCGTTGGGCGCTCGCGCGGTGGGCTGGATCGAGTCCGAGGTGGACGAGTGGATCCGGCAGCGGATCGAGGACAGCCGGGACGGCGCGGCGTGAGACAGGTTTCCGGCAGCCGTTGCCCACGGCGTTGGGGGAGCCGCTGGCGGAGCCCGATACGGCTCCGGGACGGCGCTGGAAGTCTTGGGAAACCGCCTCGATTCGGGCGGTTGACACGGTCGGAATCGGGCTTCTCCGTGTACGGGTATGGAGACGCCGCCGACCCGAGATTCCCAGCGCCGCAAGCCGTCCGGCGTGCCTCCCCGAAGGCTGGCTGACGGCCTTGAGGTCCGTAAGCCAGCCGACTCCGTGTTGAACACGGAGGCTGGCGAGGGGATGCTGCGCCCCCCTTCGAACCCCCGGCCTTTCGCGCCGCCGCGCAAGCAGCGGCCGCGCGGGGGCGAGGCCCCCGAACCCCGTCTCCGGTGCGCTTGTGGCTGAGCATCGCACCGTGATGGTCGCCGCGCGCGTCACGCCCGCCGAGCACGCCGCTTGGCGGGCGAAGGCGGCTGCGGTGGGCGTCTCCCCCTCCGCGCTGCTGCGCGAGGCGATGGCGCGGACGCGGACATGGACCGCGTCGGCGCGGTCCGTCGAGCGCGAGCGCACCCGCCAGATCGCGCGCATCGGAAACAACCTGAACCAGTTGGCGCGCTGGGCGAACACCCACGCTTCGGCGGCCGAGGCCGTCTCGGTGATCGCCCACCTCGTGTCGTTCGAGCGCTCGCTGCTCCGTGTCGCCCGCATCGGCGAGGACGGCGGTGATGCACCTTAAGTTTCTCGCGCACGGGACCGGATCGGCCCGGAAGGCGGCCGACTATCTCGTCGGTGAACGGGACGCGGCGGGAGAGGAGCGCGAAGGCGTCGAGGTCCTGCGCGGGAATCCGGACATGGTGGCCGCCGTGGCCGACTCCCTCGACTTCGAGCGGAAGTACAGGTCGGCCGTGATCGCGTGGGCACCGGAGGACCGGCCCACCGATGAGCAGATCGAAGCCGTCCTCGACGAGTTCGAGAAGACGGCGTGGGCGGGACTGGAGCACCCTGATCCGCGACTACCTCGTGCAGCGCGTCGAGCACGGCGCGGTCAAGGGCCGCGCCGACGTGGTCTCCGCGCTGGAGGATGTGGGGCTGGAGGTGCCGCGCCAGGGCAAGGACTACATCACCGCCCGCGATCCCGACAGCGGAAAGCGGTGGCGGCTGAAGGGAGAACTGTATGAGCGAGACTTCGAGCCCGAACGACTTGACCTCCCGGCTGAGGAGCAGGCTGGAGACCGACCGGCAACGGATCGAGGACGCAGCCGCGCGAGAGCTCGCGCGGCTTGGAGAGAACTTGAGCGCCGTCGCAAGCGGCGCGCTGCGTTCCATCGAGGCCGAT
>JAPPGM010000058.1:0-16376 GCA_028874995.1 Gemmatimonadota bacterium
GCTCGAGGAAGTCCACGACGTCGGCGTAGGAGCTGGTTTCGCGGTAGTCGGTGCGTTCGGCGCGGGTGAGGAACGCGTCGTCGGGGGGCGGGAACGTATCGCATGCCGCGAGCGTGGCGGTGACCGCGAGCCAAGTGGACCTGCGGCTTCCGCGAAAGCACCGGGCGGAGGTCGTCTTACGAGGCCGAGGTTGCCGGTCAGGGCTCTCCAGAACCGCCGAACCCGGCATCCTAACGCCCCGCCGCCGCAATCATCGCCGAAATCACCGCCGGGCTCAGCCCTTGGCGCCTCAGGTCTCCAAGGGTAGCGGGCGACACGTCGAAATCCACTTCCGAGGTCCTGATCACCTGGATGATGATCTCGTCGTCGAGTCCGTCTTGGACCATCCCGATGACCGCGTCATTCGTGAGCACGTCCCCCGCCTCCCCCAGCCTCTCCCGCGCCTGGGCCAGCGCGTCCTGCTCGGCGCGGGTGAACTCCCCCGCCACCTCCCGCGCCGAGATCGCTTCCCTGATCGCGCTCCTGATGACCCCGTTGTCCGGGTTCGCCGCCCTGCCCCGCTCCAGACTGGCCAGCGCGGCACCGAAATCCCCCTTGATGCGGTGCAGAATGCCCACGTTGTAGTGCGCGGCCGCCAGATCCTCTTCCGTGATCTCCGTCACCGGGTCGGGCTGGCAGGAATCCACATTCGCGATCGACAGCTCCAGCGCCCGCTCGTAGTCCCCGGCTTCAACTGCCCGGAACGCCCGCTTCAGGCCGCACCTCTCGTCGTCGAAGAACACCAGCTCCCTCCTCTCCGTCCAGCCGAAGAAGAGCGGTCTGATCCGCCGCGTCGTCCTCCGGTACGCCTCGCCGATCACCGCACTCGCGGAGGGAAACTCCGGGTAGCCGCGGTCAGCCACATTCGTGCGCCGGGGCTCGAACTCGTAGCTGCGGCTGAGCATCACGTTGCCCGTCGACAGATCGGTGACCTCGAAGAGCGCTCGAAAGGAAACCCTCGTGCGGGCATGGTATTTCGTGACGGTCCGGCGGCGGGTGCGGTCGTTCGTCCGCTCGACGACCTCTTCCGATGTCGTGCTCCGCTCCTGCTCCCCGTGGCACCGGGTGACGTTGATCTCGACGGCCACGTCGGCGCGGGCGGGATCGGCATCACGGGTGACTTCGAGGCCGCCCTCCAGAAGCATCTCCGTGACCCGTTGCCGCAATTCCGCTTCGCACGCCTCGGATGTGAGTCCGAGGTCGTCCGAGAAGAGATCCACGATCCGGTCCACCGTGGAGGACTCGGTGCCCGGCGAGAAGGCCACGGTCTCGATTCCGAGGCCCAGGTTTGGCGGATGCTCGACGTTGACATCCACCGTGGGGTTCATCAGCGCCGTGTAGCGCAGGCCGCCACATGAGGCGACACCGAGGGCCGCGACAACGACCGCGGCTGTCCGCATCATCGCCTGACGGCGTGCCCCGCAACGCATCACGCTTCAGCCACCTCCCCGACCAGCTTCGCCCGCGTCTCCTCGTCCGCGCCCGTCGCCTCCAGGATCACCTCGTAGAGCGACTCCACATCGTGCGACCTGCCCAGCACCACGCCGTCCCGATCCACCGCGATGTACGTCGGCACACCCTGGATCGACCAGTCGTCGTACAGCTTCGACTGCTCACCGACGAACCAGTTGACGAAGGGCAGATCCATGCGGCGCTCCATGAAGTCGTGGACCAGCTCCGTGTTCTCGTCGATGCTGATCGTGATGACCTGGAAGTCCCGGTCCGCGAGCAGCTCCTGGAGCGTCGTGACCTCGGGCAGGCTGGCGATGCACGGCGCGCACCAGGTCGCCCAGAAGTCAAGGAGCAGGACGCTTCCCTCGTACAGGCTCAGCGACTCCTCCTCCCCACCGATACGTAGTGCTGTGGCCTCCGGCAGCACGGCACCGGCCGTCACATTCTCCAGCGCGTACAGGACGGGCTGGATCGCCTCGCCGCCCGCCTCGCCCCGGAAGACCTCCACATCGCTGTACTCGTCGACCACCAGCTGTGCCATGCGGGTAATCTCCTCGCGGACCCGCGCGCGCTCGGCCGCCGTGGCCCTCAGGTCGTCGACCTCCATCAGCCGCTCGGTGGCGGACCAGAAGGCTCCCCGGGCACGGAGCCGGCGCTGAGTGCTGTTGGCCACCACCTCGTCGACCAGATCCACACCGCCCTCGCCGCCGAAGCGGATCAGCCCCAGCAGCATGCGATCGAGGCGCAGGTCGTCGATATAGTGCGCCCCGAGGAAACCGTAGACTTCGTCCCGGATCTCCTGCCGCTCCGGATCTTCGAATCCCATGTGCTCGTAGAAGGCGAAGTGCAGCGCCAGGAAGCCCAGGTCGTCAGTGGGATCGGCCCTCGCGATCTCCAGCGCGGCTTCCACGGCCGGACCCGGGTCGAGCGTCTCCAGTCCCAGCGCCGCCTCCGCGTCCTCCCTCGACTTGCCCTCGTTGCCCGGCTGCCTGAGCCATTGTCCGGCCCGCAGGATGTTCATCCTCTCGTCGATCTTGTAGCTCTCGACCGTCTGCCAGGCTTCCACGCGTTCGGGGCCCGCGTCGGCTCGGGGCTCGGCATCGGTCCCTGTGCAGCCGGTGAGGATCACCCCGGCGAGCAGTGCGGTTGTGCGATTGATCACTTCATTTCCTCTGGACGACCTGGGTTGCGTTCCCTTCATCCGCCAGCGGAGAGAGTAGCCCTTGGCAGAACGGGTGAAAAGGGAAGACGCGATCAGCGACGACAGGCGGAAGTCCCCCTCCCGACCCGGTCGGACGGCAATCCCGCCAGGTGATGGATCAGGACCCGTTCGACATCCATCTCGTCCTGGTCCCGGACGGCGATTCGCCGGCCCGCGATATCCAGCACCGAGCCGTCCCCCGGCAGATTCACCCGTCCGACGGGGCATCCGAGCGAGTCGAAGAGGTACCATGGCACCGGCTCGTCATCCGACGGGTACGGCGTCACCCAGACGATTCCGTCCGCGTCGTCCAGTTGTATCGACCCTATGGGGGGGAAGAAGGAAGGACTGGGCACCTCCTCCAGACGGCGTCGCGCCGCGGGCATCTGCTCTTCCGAAACGTTGCGAAGGTTCCTCTCCCGGAAAGCGGCGATGTCCCGGTCGGTCACCTGGCGGCCGGGAGGGAGCCTGACGACGAGTTCCAGCGCACCGTCCATGCGGACGCGGCGGAATTCTCCGTTCACCCCGTCCTTGAGCCACATCATTCCATCCGCGAAGAAGTAGCTCGGAATGCTCTGGAAGGGGACAGGCACCAGCCGCTCGTCCTCGCTGACGTAGTGCGGTGCACTTTCGACGGCCGCCACTTCCAGCGGCTTCGAAGAGGGGTCCCCGTCAAGGTCCATCACGCTGACGACAAGTTCGAATCGTTGCAGACCGGCGCTCGTTGGTATGGGGACCATATGAGCATTGTCCAGCGCTACCCGCCCCGGCGCGAAAACGCCGACCGGGTTGTAGCCGGGCTCCCTGGAGACTTGCAAGCTTGATTCATGGCTCAAGCCCGCCTCGGTCAGGCGCACCGTGTTGAGGCGGTTGCCCCACTGATCCCAGGCGTGGAAAAGGCTGTCTCCATGCCCCCGCATCCAGGTCAGCATCTGGAATTCACGCGGTCCCTCTCCACGCCCTCCGACGCTCGATACGAACCGGCCGTTGCGGTCGAAGAGGCGAAGCTCGCTGTTGAAAAGATCGGCGGTGACAATGCCCTGAGGCACGAGTTCGGCACTGAAGAGCAGCCGGAACAGGTACTCTTCCGCACCCTCCACGGCTCCGATGGTGTCGACCCGCGCATCGAGATCGAACACAGGAAACGCTTCGTCATCGAGCGAAGCGTAGGTGACGATTCTCGTCCCCGCGCTGTCGCTCACCGTGACCGTGGGGGCATCCGGCGGGGAATCGCAGCCGAGGAAACCGCTGCTGACGGCCAGGGCCAGGAGGATCGCTCCGAGAGGCCGGGTTGAGCGCGCCGTGTGTCTTCCCGCCAACTGTCGCGGTGCGGTCTTCATCCGATTCACCTGTTCCCTTGGGTGGAAGTGAGATCTACACTTGGTCGGGACATATTGGCAAATGCGACTGTGATTCGGGAGTCGCAGTCGGACGCCTCACCACATGAGATGAGGGGAAGGGGAATGATGACTCGTATCACCGCGGCTTGCGCCGCCGTCGCATCGATCGCCTGCGTGGGGAGCCTGGACAGGCTCGCCGGCCAGCGCACCGAGTTCCGCGATAGCGCGGGCATCCGCATCGTCGAAAACACCCGCCCACCGGAGGGCTCGCGCCTGGATTGGCGGCTCGGGCCGGAGCCGCTCGTCTCGATCGGCAGGATGGAGGGCGAGGAGTCGTACCTGCTCGTTGACGTCAACGGCGCGACGATGCTGTCCGACGGGCGAATCGTCATCATGGACGACGGAACGAAGGAGTTGCGGGTCTTCGACGGGGCCGGAACCTATCTGGAGACCTGGGCGGGACGGGGGGAAGGGCCGGGGGAGTTCCGTGCCGGCAACCAACTCTGGGGAATCGTCGCGGTGCCGGGCGACTCGGTCATCGTATGGCATTTCTGGTATCCGCAGGTGAGCGTGTTCGGCCCGGACGGAGGGCTGGTGCGCCGTCTGATTCCGGAGAGGAGCAGGTGGGGCGATTGGGATCGCAGGGGACATCTGTGGATCCACGACGTGACGCGCGGTGGATTGATCCTGGCCGGCCAGGACTGGGCCTATTTCGACCCCGTGGACATGGAAGTCTGGGACGCGGCGGGCGAACTTCGGGGTTCACTGGGGGCGCATCCGGTCGAGGGGCCGATCCGCCGGGGAGAGGAAAGCCCGAACGTGATGTTCAGCCCGTATTTCTTTCAGCGGGTCTGGGGTGATCAGTTCGTCGTCGGTCCCAGCGACCGCTACGAGTTCCGGGCGTTTGCGCTGGACGGCTCGCTGGCCCGGATCGTCCGCCTCGACCATGTTCCGCGTGCGCCGACCGAGGCTCACGTCGAGACGTACATCGAGGAGCGGCTGTCCTATATTCCCAGCGAACGAACCGACCAGCTGAGGGACCGCCGCAGGGAGTTGCAGGCGATGCCCGTCGCCGAGCGCCTGCCAGCCTACTCCTCCTTCAGGGACGACGCCCTGGGCTACCTCTGGGTCTACGAATACGAGGCCCCCGGAGAAGAAACGCCTGGCCGGCTCTGCACCATTTTCGATCCCGAGGGCCGCGTGCTGGGGTACTTCGAGGCGCCCGAGGGGATGGCGTTCCTGGAAATCGGCGCGGACTACATCCTGGCCCTGGTCAGGAACGACCTCGATGTGGAGTCCGTGCAGCTATGGCCGCTGGACCGGGGAGGTCGGTGAGACCGGTCACTCTCCGTCCCCTTGCCGGCGCGCCACGGCATTGCTGGCGCGCCCGACAAGGAGGTTCGCCACGATCGCGATCAAGGCGGCGATGACGTTGGATAGAACGTCGAAGTTGTCGTAGACGCGGTTCGGCAGAAGCGCCTGGATGCCCTCGTCGAGCCAGCCAAGCAGCGCGGTCACGACCAGGGCGAGCACGGCCGGCACCGGCACCCGTCGGCCGTTGTGCGCCCGCTCCCCGAGAGCCTGGTAGACCAGGACGGCGACGATGCCGTACTCGAACAGGTGGGTGCGCTCCTCGAGGCTGCCGCCCATCCTGAGCACCGCCATCCCGTAGACGGCCGTCACGCCGCACGCCACCCAGACCTCGCGCCGACCGGGCCGCTGCCTCCGCCCGCTCCCGATGATGGCCGTCACCGTCAGGAACATCAGGACGAGCAGCGCCGTCGGCAGCAGGCTGTGCTCGCGCAGTACCTCGGCGAGCGTTCCAGCGAGGCCCAGGGTGGCATAGATGGCAACGACGACGGCAAGCGCGCAGAGCCAGAGGCGCCGTTCGCGGCTGGAGGTGAAGGCGGAGGAGACAGCCATTGTCCGCTATCGCTCCCAAAGCTCGCTCAGGGGCACCGCCAGCATTCGCTTGTCGGCCAACGGCAGAATGTCCCGGCCGTTGTAGAGCAGGATCCCACCCTCGAAATCATCTCCGCACAGCGCCGCCAGACGCGCCATTCCGCGGCCCGCCGACCGTCCCGGCGTGCTCGTCGCCTTCACCTCGATGCCCCAGGTGCGCGAGCCGAGGGTCATGACGAGGTCGACTTCCTGTCCGTCCTTGTCACGAAAGTGCCAGAACCGGATGTCGGGGTCGGTCCATCCCGCCTGGGCCATCAGCTGCTGTGCCACGAACGACTCGAGGAGGTGGCCCATGCGCTCCCGTTTCCCGATCCAGTCCCCGGACCCGAGTCCGGCCAGGGTGGCGGCGAGCCCACTGTCCACGACGTGCATCTTCGGCGTCCTCACCAGCCGCCTGCCGACGTTGCGGTGCCACGGCAGGAGGCGCCTGACCAGGAAGAGTCTCTCCAGCACCGCAATGTACTCCCGGACCGTGCTTCGGTGGAGATCCAGCTCGCGCGACAGACCGGCCGTGTTGAGCAGTTCGCCGTTTCGCACCGCCAGGAGTCCGAGCAGCCGCCCGACGCCGTCGGCATCCCGTACTCTTCCCACGTCCAGTACATCCCGGTCGACAATGCTCCGGATGTATTGCCGGTGCCACTGGCGGGCGCGAGCCGGACTGCGGGCGAGGGGTTCCGGGTATCCTCCGGAGACCAGGCGCCGCGCGAGATCGGCAGGGTCGGGCAACTGGTCGCCGGCACGCAAAGCGGGAGTCATCGCTCCCGCGAGAAGGTCGGCAAGGAAGAGCCCGGGCCGACGCTCCTTCTCGGCCTCGGAAAGGGGCATGAGACGGGCGATTTCCATGCGTCCGGCCAGCGACTCCGTGACCGTGGGAACCAGGAGAAGATTGGCGGAGCCGGTAAGGACGAAGCGCCCGGGACGGCGATCCAGGTCGACGGAGAGCTTGATCGCAGGCAACAGCTCCGGTGCGCGTTGGATCTCGTCGATGGTGACCTCGCGCGGGAGTGCGGCAACAAAGCCCGCGGGATCAGCCCTCGCCGCGGAAAGGTAGGGCGGATGGTCAAGGCTGAAGTAGGGGCGGTCGGGCATCATGGCTCGCACCAGCGTCGTCTTCCCGCTTTGGCGGGGTCCGATGAGGCACACGACGGGTGTGTCCGTCAGGGCATCCTGAAGGACCGAGGCCAGTGGGCGCGGGTACAGCGGGGGAGAATCGAACATGGCTGAAAGGTAGCGGCCATGTGTCGGTTGGAAAAGCGTCCGATTGCCGGTTGGCAGGGCGGCTATGTGGTGGATGGAGGGGCGTCCCGGTGCCGCGATGCCAGCCCCCTCACCCCTCCAGCCGTATTCGCGTCGGCCCCGTGATGGCCATGCTCATGGTCCCCAGATTCGCCATGGACATGGTCCCCTCGACATTCCGTTCGTACTCCCCCTGAACCACCAGCCTGCGTTCGGGATCCCACAGGAAAACGCCGTCCGACGGGCCCTCCACATTCTGGGTGATCGACATTCCTCCCTGCTCGATGTCGGTCTCGGTGACGATGTGGGTGGCGACCGCAATGCGCACGAGGGTCCGGCCGTCCACCAAGGTATCGCCCACCAGTGTGTAGGTGCTGACCGCCGTGGTGGTCGTCGACACTTCATCGGTGTCGGTGGACGTGGCCACCGTATCCACCCAGGTGGCGCCCGGATCCACATCGCCGTCGGGCATGCGCGGGAAGAGGAGGAAGGCCAGGGCCGGGAAGGACGACACCTGGGCGACCGGGCCGCCAAGTTCGGGGATCGTCGTCAGTTCCTCCACGCCCGCCCGGCTGACGAGGACCTCGAGGTTCCCGCTCACGTCGTCCAGACCGGCGGTCTGCAATCCCATCATCGGGTTGTCGATCGAGCCCTCGAACGCCGCCACGGTGCCTGTGACGCGCAAGCCGACAGGGTCGGACTCGAAGGACAATTCCACTGTCGCGGATCCCGCGCCCGTGATCGTGAAGCTGCCCGCCGGCGTGTCCATATCGATCGACATGGTGTCGCCGATGTGATAGACGGCGCTCGCCGGGGACGGGACCGCGTAGTTGAGGTTCTTGCCCGACGGACCGCCGCCGGTGCCCGCACAGGCTGCGGTGGTAGTTGCGACGATGATGAGGGGGATTCTTCCGGTCATTGTTCTTCTCGGCGTAATGTGTGGCTCCCCTGTCCCGGCGCGGGGAGCCCAATGGGACTCCCGGTTTCCGGTCAGGTCCCAGTGAGAAGTAATCTGCGGTTTACGAAATGACAACTCCAGATCACATCGGTCCGGCGCCGCCCACCCCGGACCGACCCTCATCCCCCCAGAGGAATCGTCGGCATGCCGGGTATCTTCATGTTCCCCGCCATATCGCGGTCGAACCGCCCGTAGGCCATCAGCCTGCGTTCCGGGTCCCAGAGGACGAACCCGTTCAACGAGCCTTCGAGCGACTGGTTGGACAGGATTTCCTCGTCCGCCTCCAACTCGATCTCGACCTGTGCCGCCACGGCGATGTGCAGCAGCGAACGGCCGTCCACCACAGTGTCGCCCACGAGGGTGTAGTCGGCGATCGTGGAAAACGTTGCGTCCACTTCGCCTTCGTAGGACGTTGTCGCCGTATCGGTCCAGGTGGCGCCCGGAAGCACGACGCCCGGAACGACGCTGGGGAAGAGCTGGTGTGGCAGGGCCGGGAAGGAGAGCATCGGGGACGGAGCGCCGATCTCCGGGAACGACGTCACCTCCACGACGGAGTAGGGGCCCACCAGGAAACCGAGCGTGCCCGACACGTCGTCGAGGCCCGCGGATTCGGCGGGGCCCATCGGGCTGTTCATCGTGGCTTCGAGGCTTTCAACGGTGCCGGTGACGCGCGCGCCGCCCGGATCCGTCGCGAAAGCCAGGCCCATCGTGAAAGTGGAGGCGGACACGGCCTCCATGGATCCCAGGGGTGAACTCAGGTCGAGGACGATGGTGTCGGCGATGTGGTAGACGGCGTTCGCCGGCGACGGGACCACGTAGGAGAAGGTGTCGGCGGGAGACCGGCCGCCGGTTCCGGCACAGGCAGCGGCGGCAATCCCGGCGACGGCGATCGTCACCAGCGTTTTCTTGTTCATGTGTAGCATCCTCATCCCCCGACAAACCCCACGTCACGGTGAGACCCGTCGCAGAACGGCTTCGTCGTCGACGCCCCGCAGCGGCAGAGCGCCCCCTTCGTCCCCTCGGAGGTCTCGCCGTCCGCTGCCACCACCGTAAGCGGTCCCCGCACCAGAAGCGGGCCGTCGGTGGCGCAGACGATCGTGACGGGCTCATCGTCGGCCGGCTCGTCCCCGCCCCCCACCAGCCGCCCCCCCAGGATCACGCCCGGATCGTCGAACCCGACCTTGCGGTGCGAACCGTCGCAGTACGGCTTGTTGCCCGAATGACCGCATCGGCACAGGGCGACATCGTCCGTGTCGGCCACGATCTCGCCGCCCACCTCGACCTTGATCCGCCCGGTCAGGCAGAGCGGTCCCGCAGGGGGCACCTCGGCCACGTTGCCGCGTCCTGGTCCGTCACTCATTGTCTTCTCCTCAGTCGGGGTCGTTGCGGGGCGGCCCCCGGTCTCCGCCACCGGCGTCACATTGGCCGGTTCAGTGGACCCGTCCCCCGGGGGTTGCCCATGGGCCGCCGTCAACGGCTCACGTCACATTCGCCGGTATCGCGGCCCGCTGCCCCCCTCGCGCGGTGCCCACCTCGGCCCCAGCACGTCGGTGGCCTTGCAGTCGACGCAGTTGGGCGCGTTCACCCGCAACCGGTCGCCGTCGCGCTCGTAGACGCCCGCCGGACACATGTGAACGTACATCTCGGCCACCTCGGCGGATACGTCTTCGCCCACGGTCAGGTGCGACGGGATGTCGTCGCGGGTCTGGTTTCCGCTCTTGAAGACGGCATCGACCTTGGACGCGGCCAGGGGACCGGGGCCCGCCGAGCCGACCCTCCCCTCCCCCACCCTCTTCCCCTCCTCCGCATCGCTTTCCGTCGCGATTCTTCCACCCGGCACCCGCCCGCCCGTCACCGTCGCCAGGGTGGCCTTCGCGCCGCCCACGAAGAACCCGCTCTTGAAGGCCAGCCGCATGTTCCGGTTGCGGTGCAGGTCATGCGCGATGAACGAGCTGTCCACCGCGGCCGTGTAGCCGGCCAGCCCCGCCGCGGACACGTCGCCGGCCTTGAGCGCCCGGTAGATCGTCCGCGCGGCCAGCATTCCGGATTGCATCGCGTAGTGGATGCCCTTGAGCGACGCGACGTCGACGTACCCGGCCGCGTCGCCCACGATGCAGATCCCGCTCCCGTGCCGGCGTTCCGGCAGCGAGTGGTACCCGCCCTCGGGGATCGTCTTGGCGCCCCATTCCACCATTTCGCCGCCCTCGAGAATGCGATGAAAAAGCGAATGATGCTTCACCTGCTGCAGCAACCCGTGCACGTCGAGCCGGGCGTCGCGGTAGTCGAGGCTCACGACCAGTCCGAGCGCGACCAGGTCGTCGGCGAGCGGGTAGGCGAAGGTCCCGCCGAAACCGTCCCGGATGAGCGGCCACCCCATGGTGTGGATGATCCTGTCGAGCGGCCGCTTCACTTCCCAGAGCTCCTTCACCCCCAGCGAATAGATCTGCGGGTTGGCCGACCCGATGCCCTGCCAGTCGAGATACGCCTGGGTGAGCGCCCCGCGCGTGCCCTCCGACAGGACCGTCACCCGCGCGGTCACGTCCACGGGCGGCATGTAGCTGTCGCCGACCGGCTCGCCGTCGCGGTTCAGGCCGCGGGGCGCGGTTCGCACACCGATCACGTCCCGGCCGTCCACCAGGAGGGCATCGGCGGGGAAACCCGGCAGGATCATCACGCCGAGGTCTTCGGCACGTTCGCCCAGCCACCGCACGACCTCGCAGATCGAGGCGATGTGGTTGCCGTGGTTGCGCATGGTGGGGGGCGCGGGGATGCGGATACGGCCCCGCCGGGTGAGGAAGTACACGGCTTCGCGCTCCACCGGACGTCGGAACGGGAACTCCTCGTCGCTCATTCCGGGTAAGAGCTCCCGGAACGACCTCGGGTTGATCACCGCGCCGGAAAGTGTGTGGTCCCCCAGCCCCTCGGCCTTCTCCAGCACCCCGATCTCCACCTCCCCCACCCCGTCCCCCGCCTCGTTGCCCTCGGCCACGAGCCGCGCCAGCTCGATCGCCCCCGCAAGCCCCGCCGGTCCCCCGCCCACGAACACCACGTCGAGCGGCACCGCCTCGTCATCGGGCGGATCGCGCACGATGAGCCGGTCGATCGGCAGCGCCGGCTGGTGCCGGTGCGGATGGACGGGACTGCCGGGTTTGATTTCGGTCACGTGTTAACTTACCCACATGAACCCACCGGCACCCACCACCCTCGGCAAGCTCCGTGCCGGCGGCTACCGCAGCCGCACCGTCCGCGACGAACTCCGAGACAACCTGATCCGGAAGATCGAGGCCGGAGACACCCTCTTCCCCGGCATTCACGGCTACGAGGACTCGGTGATCCCCCACCTCACCAACGCCATTCTGTCCCGCCACAATTTCATCCTGCTGGGGCTGCGGGGACAGGCCAAGTCGCGCATCCTGCGACAGCTCGCCGGCCTGCTCGACCCGCACATCCCCGTCATCGCGGGCAGCGAGGTCAACGACGACCCGCTCGCGCCGATCTCGAAGCACGGCCGCATGATGATCGAGGAGTGCGGCGACGCCACGCCGATCGAGTGGCTCGGCCGCGAGCAGCGCTACCTGGAGAAGCTCGCAACGCCGGACGTGACGATCGCGGACATCATCGGCGACCTCGACCCGATCAAGGCCGCGCGCGGAGGCCACATCCTCTCCGACGAGCTCACCATCCACTACGGGATGCTGCCCCGCGCGAACCGCGGCATCTTCGCCATGAACGAACTTCCGGACCTCTCGCCGCGCATCCAGGTGGGGCTCTTCAACATCCTCGAGGAGGGCGACGTGCAGATCAAGGGGTATCCGGTGCGCCTCCCGCTCGACCTCCTGATCGCCTTCACCGCCAACCCGGAGGACTACACCGCGCGCGGCAAGATCATCACGCCGCTCAAGGACCGGATCGCGGCCGAGATCCGCACCCACTACCCGCAGGACCTCGACACGGGGCTGGCCATCACCGAGCAGGAGGCGTGGGTTTCGCGCGACGGCCGCCCCGTGTTCGTTGCGCAGTTCGTGCGCGAGATCGTCGAGCGGATCACGGTGCTGGCGCGCATGGAGAGCCGGGTCGACCAGACCAGCGGAGTCAGCCAGCGCATGTCGATCGCGGTCTTGGAGACGGCCGTGTCGAGCGCGGAGCGGCGCGCGATCCTCCAGGGCGAGGACGAGGTGGTCCCGCGCATCGGCGACATCTACGCCGCGCTCCCCGCCATGACCGGCAAGCTCGAGCTGGAGTACGAGGGCGAAATGGTGGGCGCGACCCGGATGGCCAACAACCTGGTGACGGAGGCGGCCGGGATCACCTTCACCGAACAGGAAGTTCAGGTGAAGGGGGATGACGCGGAGATGGACTATGACACCATCATCGAGTACTTCGAGTCGGGCAGGGTGATCCAGGTTTCCGAGGACGCCACGGCTGCCGCCTGCGTCCAGGCGTTCGGCCAAGTGCCGGGGTTGCTCGAGGCCGCCGAAGAGCTGGAGTTGTCAACGCCGGACGACAGGGACGGGGTGAGGGCGGCAGCGTGCGAGCTGGTTCTGGAAGGGCTCGCCTGCGACAACAAGATCAGCCGGACGCGCGGGGGAGCGTATCGTGCGGCCGCTCGCTGAACGCCAGCCGGTCCCGGAGTTGTGACGCGATCTTCTGTTGCGCGACGGGGAGGGCGAAGTCGTCGAGGTCGGCGAGGGGGACCCATGCGTGGTTGGAGGCGTGCGGGGCGCGTGAGGGGCCGGAGCCGCCCGGCGCATGACGCGGTGGGGCGTCGAGGGGGATGGGGTGGCGGAGGCAGATGACGGGGTGATAAGTGGCGTGCAGGTGGGTGAAGGCGTGGCGGACGGGGTGGTGGGGGGTGGTGGGGCGGGCGGGGACGCCGAGGTCTTCCAGCAGCCGGGCTGCGGCGGTGGCAATGCCGTCGTGCCGGGGCTTTTCGTCACCCGCCAACTCCGCTGAAGGGAACTCCCACATCCCGGCCAGGAGCCCGGAGTCCGGCCGCTTGCGGAGAAGGATCCCATCCCCCACCACCACTACCACCGCCACATACTCCACCCGGGGAACCTTTCGGCGCGGACGCCGCGCGGGCCGTTCGGCCACCGTCGCCGCCGCCCTCGCCCTGCACCATCCCCGCACCGGACAATCCCCACACCCCGGCGCCCTCGGCGTGCACACCGTCGCCCCCAACTCCATCATCGCTTCGTTGAAGTCGCCCGGCCGGTCGGGGTCGACCAGCGCGGCGGCTTCTTCGCGCAACCGGGCGGCTGTCGGCGCCTCCAGGTCGAACAGCCGGCAAAGCACCCGCTTCACGTTCCCGTCCACCGCCGGAACCGCCCGCCCGAACGCGATGCTGGCCACCGCGCCCGAAGTGTACTCGCCCACACCGGGCAGCCGCTTCAGCGCCTCGGGGTCCTCCGGCAACTCCCCCCCGTACCGCTCGCGCACCACCCGCGCCGCGCGGTGCAGATTCCGGGCCCGCCGGTAGTACCCCAGTCCCGTCCAGGCCCGCAGCACCTCGTCCTCGCCGGCGTCGGCCAGCGCTTCCCATCCGGGGAACCTGCGCAGCCAGCGTTCGTAGTACGGGATCACCGTCTCCACCCGCGTCTGCTGCAGCATGAACTCGGACACCATTACGCGGTATGGCGTCCGGTCCGACCGCCACGGCAACGCGCGGCGGGTTCGGTCGTAGTGGTCCAGGAGGGCGTGGCGGAAGGCCTGGACATCGCCCGTCATGACCACGGCCGCCCGCGACGCCCCACCGGTCCGCACCGGTACCCGAAAGCACTCCGCCACCCGCCCTTCATGGCGCCGGTGCCCTCCATCGTCCATTGTTCATCATGCGCTTCACCACCTACACCAAGTACCGGAAGAGCTGGCTCGATGCCCTCAACCTCGAGAAGCTGCTCGAAAAGCTCTCCGAGTTCCTCCTCGACGGGGGATTCGCCGGCGGGCCGCACTTCCACCCCTACTGGGGCTGGTCCGGGACTGAGGATACCTCTTCGCTCGAGGCGCTGAAACAGGCGCTGCTGCGCGCGCTCGCCCAGAGCGGTGAGCTGACCCCCGAAATGATCGAGGAGCTGCGGGGCGAAGGACCCGGCAACCCCGATGTGCAGCAGCAGATCGCCGAACTCCTCGACGACATCATTCGCAAGATGATCGAGGAGGGGTACATCACCCTGGACGGGCAGGTGGGGGGGCTGGGGGGGACGGTCGGGAAAGCCGCGGGAGAGGGCCAGGTGGACGACGCGCGCGACGCCGCTCGCCAGGTCAACTTCAACCTCACCCGGAAGGGACTCGACTTTCTCGGATACCGCGCACTCCGGAACCTGCTGTCCTCGATGGGGAAGTCGAGCATCGGTTCCCACGAGACCCGCGAATACGCCACCGGCGTCGAGTCGGACGCGGGGAGCAAGCCCTACGAATTCGGCGACACCCTCAACCTGGACCTTCCCGAAACGCTCAAGAAGACGATCGCGCGGGAGGGGCTCCAGGTCGCGCCAAAGGGCTGGGACACGATCGCCCCCGGTCCCGCGGGCGGCCAGACACCGGACGCCCCGCTGCTCAACCTGGACTACAAGGACCTCATGGTCCACCAGACCGACTACCGGTCCTCGTGCGCCACCGTCCTGATGCTGGACATCTCGCACTCCATGATCCTCTACGGCGAGGACCGGTTCTCGCCGGCCAAGAAGGTGGCGCTGGCGCTCTCCCACCTGATCCGCACGGAGTATCCGGGAGATTCGTTGCGCGTCGTCACATTCGGCGACCGCGCGCAGGAGATCCCGCTGGGGCAGCTGGCCAGGGCGCAGGTGGGTCCCTTCCACACCAACACGGCCGAGGGCTTCGAGTTGTCGCGCCGGCTGCTCAAGGCGCAGAAGAAGGACATGCGCCAGATCATCATGATCACCGACGGGAAGCCCAGCGCGATCACGCTTGACCGCGGCCGCATCTACAAGAACTCGGCCGGGCTGGACCGCCACATTCTGCGCGCAACGTACCGGGAGGCGTCGGCGTGCCGGCGCGCGGGAATCCCCATCAACACGTTCATGCTCGCGAACGATCCGTACCTGGTGCGGTTCGTGCGCGAGGTCTCGAAGATTGCGCGGGGGAAGGCGTATTTCACGTCGACGATGACGCTGGGGCAGTACATCATGATGGATTTTTTGAAGGGGAAGCGGGCGGGGTGAGGCGGACTATGCCCACGACACGGAAAATCTGACTAGAATTTCTGACTAACTTTGCCAATCTGGCCAGATATTCTGGCCAGAAATCCGTGGATAAAGCCGATACGGGCAGCTACGTCACCCCCTCGAACGCCTCCGGATTCACCGTCGCCGCCCGGCTGGCCCGCAGTTCCGGCATCACCTCGCGCTGCGAATAGCGCACCAGGAAGGCCCCCTCGATCGTCAGGCCGAAGACCGCGAGCCCCACCCCCAGCACCGCCCCGGTCAGGCCCGTGTTCTGCACCACCAGCGCCGCCGCCACGAGGCTCGCGACCCGCAGCACCGCCCCCGCCCCCACCACCCCCGTCCGTCCCGAGCGCACGAAGAGACCCTGATAGTACTGGCGAATCGCGTACAGAAGCGGATACGCGGCCGCGATGGGGAGCGCGGCCCCCGCCAGCGCCACCAGATCCGCGTCCAGCGCGAAGACGTAGCCGAGCACCGGCTCGCGAATCGCGGGCAGCGACAGCACGAGGAGCACCGCCATCATGGAGAAGGCGACGATCGCTCCCCATCCCCGCACGCGGCGGTGCGTCTCCGAGCACTCGACCAGCGCGATGCTGGCGTGCTGCAGCTGCCCCACCGGCGCCGCGATGAACCACGCCATCGCCTCGACCACGCCGAACGCGGCCAGCGCGGGGTCCGGGTCGGCGGTGCGCGCGAGCACGGCGTTGATGATGAGGGGCGTGGCCCACCAAAGCAGCACGTTCAGCATGAGCGGCGCCGAGAAGCGGGCCACGTTTTCCTTGTCGGCCTCGCAGTCCTCGCGTTCGAGCCGGAGTTCCGGTGTGCGTGACCACATGACCACGAGCGTCTCCACGATCAGGCCGCCGGTGAAGGCCGCCGCGCCGACCCACGCCCCCCCGCCCGTCGCCAGCAGTGCGAAGGAGACCACGGCCAGCACCCCCGTCCGTCCGCCGGTGGCGGCCGCGATCGGGAAGGTGCGGTGGCCCGCGACGAGCCGCCCCTGG